>NZ_VHLB01000100.1:0-29952 GCF_006547365.1 Myxococcus sp. AB056
GCGCATAGGCGGGCGGGGAATGCGGCTGATGGCGTCGCCGCGCGTGCCTGGCGCTCCCAGGTAGAAGTCCGAGTGACGGAGGTCCAGCCCGCTGGCGCGGACACTGGGAAGATCGACCTCGGCGCCCCGCCCGCCTATGCGCTGTGGCCGGCTCGCAACGGGAAGGAGGAGGCGGATGTCCCTCGCTGGAAGCCGGGCCTCCGCTTCAACCTGGAGGTGACCGCGCCCGAAGGTGACGCCATGGCGCAGGTTCGCAACGCGGTTCGCGCCTGGATTCTGTTCGGGGGGTATGGTTCGCGAGGCCGGCGCGGCTGTGGCTCCGTTTGTCTGGAGCCCTCGGCCCCCGATATCGCCCAATGGTTGCCCGCTTCGGCGGACCGGGCTTCGTTGCGGCGCCTCTTCGGAGACGTGCCGCTCTTCGCTCCCGAACTGGCGGAGCATCCCTGTGACATGCCCTTGCTCAGGGGCGCGCACCTCCTCCGGGGAGACGCGAACACGAGGCAGCGTGACGGCGAAAAGGCCTGGCTGGCCGCGCTGGGTTGGCTGCGTGACTTTCGTCAGGGCACGCAGCCTGTGTTCTCCGGAAGCGCCGACCTGTTGGGCGTGGCGCGGAGCCCTGGCGAGGGGAAGCGCGCGGGCCGCTCCAACTGGCCCGAGGCCGACAAGATTCGCCGTTTCGCGCGGCCGTCCCGGCAATCCAGACGCGCGGGCAATGCCTATCCAGACGTCCACGCTCCGCGCCCACAGCACTCGGCGACGCCGGCCTGGCCGCGCGCTGGCTTCGGGCTGCCCATTGTCTTTCATTTCCAGCAGAAGCGGCGAGAGGGAGGCGACTACCAGCCCAAGGAGCCAGACGACGTCCAGCTCCAGTGGGAGCGGCAAGTGGGGACTCGGTGGGAGCAGATGGACCGGCTCGCGTCGCCGCTCATCGTCAAGGCCTTGCCGCTCGCGGATGGACGCTTCGAGCCCATCGCGCTGTGGCTGGAGCGTGGGACACCCAGCGGAGGCCATGTCGTCATGACGCAGTTCAAGGAGTCCGACCCGCGCACCCGCGTGCCCTTCGCGCGCGCGTTTCGCGCGCAGGACGACCAGCCCCTCTTCAAGTCACTCCAACGCGCGGACAACCTGCGCGACGCCTTCTTCCTGTGGCTGAAGGAAACCCGCAAGGCGCAGGAAGCGTGAGCCCATGAAACACGTCCTCGTTCTCAAGGTGGGCCCGGTGCAGGGCTACATCGCGCAGGCTCGCCGCACGCGGGACCTCTGGTACGGCAGCCAGGTCTTGTCGAACCTGGCCCGGGCCATGGCGGTCTCCCTGCTGGAGTCCAAGGCCACGCTCGCCTTCCCTCACCCGGACCAGGCGCGGGACGCGCGCGCCGGGGTGGCCAACAAGGTCGTCGCCCTGGTGGAGGACGCGCCGGAGCAGGTGGCCCGGCGCGCCCGGGAGGCGGCGAAGTCCCGGCTGCGGGCCGAGTGGGGGCGCGTCTTCGACAAGTGTCGGTGCATGCTCATCCCGGGCGCGGAGGCGCTGGCCGCGGAGCAACTCGACACCTTCCTGGAGGTCCACGCCGCTTGGGCTCTCGTGGAGGACGCGCCCACGGGCTACGCCGACGCGCTGGCGGAGGCCGATCGTGCCCTGGAGTCCCGGCGGGGCCTGCGCGAGTTCGCGCCGTGGAAGCAGCGGCCACCGGAGGGAACGCACAAGTCGAGCCTCGACGGCGCTCGTCCGTCACTGCTGCGCCGCGAGCGTCAGACGGGCCACCTCTGGCGACACTTCCGCATTGGCCTGCGCGAGGAACTGGACGCGCTCGGCGTGCTCAAGCGCGCGGGAGGCCAGCCAGGACAGTTCGTTCCCGTGCCCTCCATCGGGTTGGCGGCCTGGCTCCAGGTGGCGGGGACGCGGCACCCGGAGCTGCTCGCTCGGCTCAGCGCTGCGTGCGAGGCGCGGGGCTTCCAGTCCGTGAGCGGGAAGCAGCGCCCCTGGGTGGAGTCCTTCCCCTTCGATGGACAGTTGCTGCTCCCCGAGCGCTGGCAGCCGTACTTCGAGGAGTACCCCATCCCGGAGCCCCGCCAGGCCGCCGCCAGCTTCGGCCGCGAGTTCGTGGCGCCGCTGCGGGACGCCATGGGCACGGACGCGGAGCCCTTCCCCTATGTGGCGTGCCTCGTGGCGGACGGGGACCGGATGGGGCGCGCGCTGGAGTCGCTCGCCAAGCGGCACGACGGACATCTGGCGCACCAGCGTGTCTCCCAGGCGCTCGCGGACTTCACTCGGAAGGCGCGTGCCATCGTCGAGGTGGAGCACCGGGGTGTGCTCGTCTACGCGGGTGGGGACGACGTGCTCGCCTTCGTCACGCCCATGGACGCGCCCGCGTGCGCCCGGGCGCTGGCGGTTGCCTTCCGTGCGTCATTGGAAGGAGCGCTCGCGGGCACGGGCGCCGAGGTGCCCACGCTCTCGGTGGGGTTGGGCATCGGCCATGTCCTGGAGAGCCTGGGCGAGCTGCTGGCCCTGGGGCGCCGCGCGGAGACCGCCGCGAAGAGGGCGGGCCGCGACGCACTGGCCATCCTCGTGGCGAAGCACGCCGGCCGTGAGCGGCTGTGGACGGCGCCTTGGGGCACCGACCCTGTGGCGCGCTTGGAGGCGGACATGGCGTTGCTCACGCGGGACGCCCTGCCGCTCCCGTTGGGCAAGGTCCACGAGGTGGCGGCCCTCGCGCGCCGCTTCCCCGCTGGCGTCGCCTCGGCGCCCGAGCTGGCCGAGGTGTTGCGGGACGAGGCCGGGCGCATCCTCGCCCGGGCCGAGGCGGGGCGCGCGCCCAAGCCGCTCACCCCGGCGGACGTGGGGCTCGAGCTGTCCTCGGCCATGGCGCCGCAGGACGCACTGGAGCAATGGGCGTCACGGCTGCTGGTCGCTGACACCTTCGCGCGCGCGGGCCGCGGGCTTGCTTCAGCACAGGACAAGGAAGGTGCGAGATGAGTGACGCGTGCTTCGCGCTGCTGCCGCGCGACGGGCTGTCGGCCAAGGACGGGCGGGGCTGGTACACCTCGGAGGTGGGGCGTGGGTACTCGCTGCCGTGGCCCTTGCCCACCACCGTGAGAGGCGCCCTGCGCGCCGCCTGGGGCCATGAGCGCATGGCGGACCAGCGCATCACGCTGTCCCCGGAGACGTGGGAGCGTGACTCCGCGCGGGTGGTGCTCCGGCGCTTCATCGCGCTGCGCCGCGCGCTGGGCGAGCCGGTCTTCACGCGGGCCCATCGGATGTGGCCCGTCCCCGCCGACGCGGTGCGTGTCCTCGACGAGGCGGGCACGGAGCGGCTGGTGCGCCTGGAGCCCCACCCCGGCGGCGCCGCGACGCTGGGGCCGGACGAGGACGACGCCCGCGAGGCGCTGTGGCACCCTCGCCGGAGCGCGCGCGGCAAGCCCCTGGCGCAGCCCCTGTTCTGGCCGGAGGCCACGATGGTGGCGTGGCTGAGCGGCGCGTCGGACTCGCTTGTGCCGGAGCGGGAGGCGCCGCCGCCGCGCACGGACATCCACCTGGCCATCGACGTGGAGACGCAGGCGTCGCAGGACTCGATGCTCCACTCCCGCGAGGTCGTGGAGTGGCTGCGCGTCCAGTCGCGGGACGCGGGGCGCCTCACGCTGGAGGAGTGGGCGCTCGGCGTGTCCTGCGCGTGGCCGGACTCGGCGAAGGGGCTGCCTCACGGCCCGTTGGGGTTGGGTGGACGGCGCCGCCTGTCGGACGTGGAGCGGTTGGACTCAAACCTCTTCGTCGCGCCGGATGGGCTGACCCGGGCGACGCGCGGCCTGCGCCTGGTGCTGGCCACGCCCGCGGAGTTCCAGCGCGGGTGGTTGCCGGACGACTTCGAGCGCGTGGCCGGGGCGCCGCCGCGCTATGTGGGCCGGCTGCCGTGCATCGACGCGCCCGTGGTGCTGCGCGCCGCGCTGGTGCCCCGGCCGTTGGAGGTGTCGGGCTGGGACATGGTGCGGCGCCAGCCCCGCGCCACGCGGCGGTGGGTGCCCGCGGGCGCCGTCTACTTCTTCGAGAAGCTCGGCGGCGAGGACTTCACCGCCGATGAGCTGTGCAAGCTGTGGCTGGCCTCCTGGGGCGGCGGCCACGCGGAGGCGCTGGGGCAGGTGCTGCCCGGCGTGTGGCAACCGCCCCGTCACGGACAAGGAGCCTGAGCATGGAGAGCCGACCCTATCTTCTTCACGCGCTGTCACCGCTGCACGTCGGCACCGGACAGAGCGTGGGTGTCATCGACCTGCCCCTGGCGCGGCTGAAGGCCACGGGCATCCCCTTCGTCCCCGGCTCGTCCCTCAAGGGCGTGTTGCGCGAGTTGAGGCGGCCTCGTGACAAGTCGAGCGACGTGTGTGGCCTGCACGACGCCGTCTTCGGGCCTCGGCGGGCGAAGGCGGGCCCGGAGGGCGACGAGCCCGGGGACTACGCGGGCGCTCTGGTGGTGGGGGACGCGCGGCTGCTCGCCCTGCCGGTGCGCAGCTTCGTGGGCACCTTCGCCTTGGTGACCTCACCCATGCTGCTCGCGCTCGCTCGGCGGGACCTGGGCGGGGAGGAGGGTGTCTGGCCGAAGGTGGAGCCCTTGCCCCAGCGCCGCGCCCGCGTGGCCTCCGTGCGGACCAGCGCCGTCGTGTGCGGCGTCGGCACGGCGGAGCCTCGCGTGTACCTGGAGGACCTGGACCTGCCGGTGTCGCTGGAGGACGACGCGGCCCTGGACGCCTGGGCCCAAGGGCTTGCCGGGATGCTGCCGGAGGCAGAGCGCGCGCTGCTGACGAAGCGGTTGGTGCTGGTGGATGACGAGACGATGTCCTTCCTGTGGGAGACGGCCACGCAGGTGGACACGCGTGTGAGCATCGACCCGGATACGGGCACCGCGGCCAAGGGGCAGCTTTGGACGGAGGAGAGCCTGCCCGCGGAGACGCTGCTCGTGGGGGTGATGGGGGCCACGGGCACCTTCAACCCGGCGCCGCGCAAGTTGGCGGCGGACGCGGTGCTGGATGCGGCGTTCGGCGGTGAGGGCACGGTGCTTCAGCTGGGAGGCAAGGCCACCGTGGGACGCGGGCGGTGCCGGCTGCTGGCGTGGCGCGCTCCAGATGCGCGAGGTGGCCGATGACCGGACAGACACGGGAGCAACAGCGTGCGCTCGATGCCTATGCGCGGGTGCGGAAGGTCGAGGGCCAGGCGCTGCGCGCGGACTACAAGCCCCGGGTGAATGGGCTGGGCGCGGCGGTGCTGCGCGACGGGCTGGCAGCGGCGCTCGCCTTCCTGGAGCGGCAGGCCGGAAACACGGCCGCCGAGCGCTTGCTGAAGGACCTGGAGTGGTGTCTGGAGCGGGCGCGGCTCCCGGGGCTGTCCGCGGAGGCGCTGAAGAAGGGCTTGCCGGGCGCGGTGCGCGCGCTGGAGCTGGACGCGTACATGCTGGCCACGCGAGAGTCGCTCCGGCTGCTGGTGTGGTTCCGCCGCGCGGTGCAAGCCACCTTCCCTTCGGAGGAGCACGGCCATGCGTGAGGCCCTTCGCCGGGTGGTGGGCGCCGTTGGGAAGAGCGCGCACGCGGGGCTCGTGTATGAGCGCTATGCCCCGGAGAAGGACCACTCAGCGGACCTTTGGGAGGACTGGCTGAGCCGCCTGGAGCAGCACCCCGAGCCGGACGACTACGCGGAGGCGTTCAAGCGCTGGGAGGACGCGCTCCGGCAGTCGTATACGGCGACCTTCACGGCGCGCGCGGTGAGCCGCCTGCTGGTGGGGCATGGCAACGCTTCACCCACCGGGGTGGGGCTGACGCTGCACCATACGTGGGGCGTGCCCGTGGTGCCGGGCTCGTCGCTGAAGGGCGTGCTCGCGGGCTACCTGCGCGCGGTGTATGGCGATGGCGCGGCGGAGGAGCGCCGGAGGCTCTTCGGCGTGGCAGGGGAGGAGGGCGCGCCGGAGCAGGCCTACGCGGGCGAAGTCATCTTCCATGACGCGCAGTGGGTGCCATGCTCGCGCGTCACGGGGCTGGACCGCGCGCAGTCGTTCCTGGCCCGGGACGTGCTCACCGTCCATCACCCCGGCTGGTATGGCGGCAAGGCTGAGTGGCCGAGCGATTACGAGCCGCCCAACCCCGTGGCCTTCTTGTCGGTGCGCCCCGGAGGCCGCTTCCTCGTGGCGCTGAGCCTGGCGCCGGGCACGGAGGCTGATGCGCAGGCGGAGGCCTTCCTGGCGTGGACCGCGCGGCGCCTGGACGAGGCGCTGCGCTACTGGGGCGTGGGCGGGAAGACGGCGGCGGGGTACGGCAGGCTCGTGCAGGAAGGGCCCTGCGCCATCCAGCCGCCGAGGCGTCCCGTTCGCGCCACGCCGGCGCTGACGGAGTTTCTGGCGTGGGTGGAGGCCCGGCGCGCGGACAAGCTGGAGCAGAAGCAGGTGTTGACTGTTTTCGAGACGGAGTGGCTGTCGCGGCTGGTCTCCCTGTCCCCCGAAGCGCGTGACACTGGGGCCAGGGCGCTGCGGTCGCTCGTCAAGAGCCCCAAGCTCGAAGCGCGAAGGGATGCGCTGCTCGCCCGGATGGGGACGGACGTGGAGGGACGCTGAGGGAGCTGCTCCACCGCGCGCGGGGGGCGTTGTATGATGAATGACATTCAAGCACCTCGCCGTGGCGGAGGCCCGCGCCCCCGAAGTGGACGATTTCCCCTGTTGTTTCGTGGGGTTGAGGCTCTTTGATAGGTGAATAGGTGCATGATTGAAGAAAAGCTGAGTGATTTCAGGTGGTTCAGATTTCCGGGTAGGGGCCGGGAGCCACAACCTGGGCGAAAGCGGGGGAGGTGCTTGAAAAAGGGGCGGGTAAGTTGGCGGAACTGTTGGGAGATTCAGACGGGCTGTCCCGCTCGCCGTGATGCCGGAAGGCGTTGAGCACCTGCTACGTCGTGACGAGCACCTCCATCGCCAGCGGTCCCGCTCGCCGTGATGCCGGAAGGCGTTGAGCACGAGACCCCCAAGGGGAAGCAGCCGTTCAACGGCATGTCCCGCTCGCCGTGATGCCGGAAGGCGTTGAGCACAGAAGGACCTGGAGGCGAACGAAACGGCTGCCGCGCGGGTCCCGCTCGCCGTGATGCCGGAAGGCGTTGAGCACCAGCAGCCCAGCCACCGCCTTCACCGGGTCCTGTCGTCCCGCTCGCCGTGATGCCGGAAGGCGTTGAGCACTCGCCCTCTTCAGTGGTGAGCGCTTCCCAGGAGGCGTCCCGCTCGCCGTGATGCCGGAAGGCGTTGAGCACCTGCGCGAGACCGCGTTGGGTGTCCTTGCGACGCTCGGAGTCCCGCTCGCCGTGATGCCGGAAGGCGTTGAGCACTTATATGAGTCGCACCCACACACAAGGCTTGTGAACGTCCCGCTCGCCGTGATGCCGGAAGGCGTTGAGCACCAACGGGCGCGAGGTCCGCATCACCTGCTGGATTCCCGCGTCCCGCTCGCCGTGATGCCGGAAGGCGTTGAGCACTTGATGTAGCGGAACCCCAATTGCTTCATCAGCCGTCCCGCTCGCCGTGATGCCGGAAGGCGTTGAGCACCTGGTGGGGCCGAGGATGGCCAGCCCATTGAGCATCTGCGTCCCGCTCGCCGTGATGCCGGAAGGCGTTGAGCACGTTTCCTGTGCGGTGCTCAGTGGCATTGGCGTCTCAGGTCCCGCTCGCCGTGATGCCGGAAGGCGTTGAGCACAGTCCCGTCCGGCCACGCAGGGCGAAGCGGTATGTCCCGCTCGCCGTGATGCCGGAAGGCGTTGAGCACTCATTCCACCTGTCATCAAGGCCAATGCCGTCGTAGTCCCGCTCGCCGTGATGCCGGAAGGCGTTGAGCACATGTTCTTCTCGCGGAACGCCACGAGAACCTCGCCCGCGTCCCGCTCGCCGTGATGCCGGAAGGCGTTGAGCACTTTTCCGTCTTCTCGGGCAGGTAATGCTGGAGCCCTCGGTCCTGCTCGCCGTGATGCCGGAAGGCGTTGAGCACTGTTGACGGCCCGAACATCAGGCCACGTCTGGAAGTCGTCCCGCTCGCCGTGATGCCGGAAGGCGTTGAGCACACCTTGGAGTCCCTGATGAAGATGGGCACCGGCCGCGGGGTCCCGCTCGCCGTGATGCCGGAAGGCGTTGAGCACACCCAGCGGCGCTGAAACGCGAGCAGGTCGGTTCGTCCCGCTCGCCGTGATGCCGGAAGGCGTTGAGCACACGCCACCTCAGAAGGACAACTGCGAGGGATAGGTCCCGCTCGCCGTGATGCCGGAAGGCGTTGAGCACAGGTGGCCCGGGCGCCAGGACGCACGTCCGAAGGAGTCCCGCTCGCCGTGATGCCGGAAGGCGTTGAGCACGGCAAGCCCGTCCCGGGCCGACCCCCCAACGCCCAGTCCCGCTCGCCGTGATGCCGGAAGGCGTTGAGCACCGGTGCCCCGGGCGTCCGTCCATCCACTTCCGCAGGTCCCGCTCGCCGTGATGCCGGAAGGCGTTGAGCACTCATCCGACACGAGCGTCTCCAAATCGAACTGGCGAGTCCCGCTCGCCGTGATGCCGGAAGGCGTTGAGCACCACGCGCCCGTGGTGGTGAGGATCTTCGGCGTCCGGCCGTCCCGCTCGCCGTGATGCCGGAAGGCGTTGAGCACCGTTTGATCGTGGTGATGACCGGACCACCGTTGGCAGCCCTGCTCGTCGTGATGCCGGAAGGCGTTGAGCACTTGGCGCCGTCTTCCAGGAGATCTTCGGTGATCTCCTGACCGTCCCGCTCGCCGTGATGCCGGAAGGCGTTGAGCACTCCTTCCTGCTCGGGGCCGAGTCGCCCGAGGGGTAATTGTCCCGCTCGCCGTGATGCCGGAAGGCGTTGAGCACCAGGTGCTGACCTGCTTCCGCACAATCTCCGGGAAGTCCCGCTCGCCGTGATGCCGGAAGGCGTTGAGCACACGATGGGAATCAATGCACTCGGCCGCGTGAGCGGCGTCCCACTCGCCGTGATGCCGGAAGGCGTTGGGCACATGTTCGACCTGTTGGCCTGCGTCTGCTGGTTGATGTCCCGCTCGCCGTGATGCCGGAAGGCGTTGAGCACCGGCACCGGAAGACGTAGTTGAAGAAGCCCCGGTCGAAGTCCCGCTCGCCGTGATGCTGGAAGGCGTTGAGCACCGAAGCACAGCAATACCGACGTTCATGTCAGTCGGGAGTCCTGCTCGCCGTGATGCCGGAAGGCGTTGAGCACCTTCCTTCTCCAGGTAGCAGACGGTGCGAGCGTCTCGTCCCGCTCGCCGTGATGCCGGAAGGCGTTGAGCACTCGTGCGGACGCTCCGTGGGGATGACGTTGACTTCAGGTCCCGCTCGCCGTGATGCCGGAAGGCGTTGAGCACAACCCCATCAAGGGGACCATCGAAGCCATCGGGGGTCCCGCTCGCCGTGATGCCGGAAGGCGTTGAGCACTTCTCGATGGTGATCCGAGTCACACCACCGGACGTCGTGTCCCGCTCGCCGTGATGCCGGAAGGCGTTGAGCACTTGAACACCATGCCCGGCCTGATGCCCTCCTTCTCGTCCCGCTCGCCGTGATGCCGGAAGGCGTTGAGCACTGAAATTGACAGCGCCAATCTCCAACCGTGGCATGTCCCGCTCGCCGTGATGCCGGAAGGCGTTGAGCACGAGTTGACTGATGAGCGTGTTCCAGCGCCGCGAGTGGTCCCGCTCGCCGTGATGCCGGAAGGCGTTGAGCACTGCTCGGCCAGCTTCTCGCCAGCGTTCTGCACCGTCGGAAGTCCCGCTCGCCGTGATGCCGGAAGGTGTTGAGCTCAGTCAGGGCGCGACACTCACCCCTAGGTGACAGGTGTCCCGCTCGCCGTGATGAAGTCGTTGAGCACCGGCTCGGCTCGATCGTGGTGTGCATGGCGGCTCCTGGGGCCCGCTCGCCGTGATGCCGGAAGGCGTTGAGCGCCACTCCCCCACTGACAAGTTCGGGACTTTTTGCGCAGTCCCGCTCGCCTTGATGCCGGAAGGCGTTGAGCACAAGGTGTCGTAGTTGGCGAGACACCGCAGCGCTGTCCCGCTCGCTTTGATGCCGGAAGGCGTTGACCACAAGAGATGCGGTACCATCTCGGGCGCCCACCACTCGTCGGTCCCGCTCGCCGTGATGCCGGAAGGCGTTGAGCACGATTGCCCGAGGGGGAAACGGGGCTCCTACCCAGTAAGTCCCGCTCGTCGTGATGCCGGAAGGCGTTGAGCACTGACGCAGGTGCCGACGCACATTGTCGGGACAGATGTCCCGCTCGCCGTGATGCCGGAAGGCGTTGAGCAATCCTTGGCCCACGGACTGCTGTCTGGGTACACGTAGACAGTCCCGCTCGCTGTGATGCCGGAAGGCGTTGAGCACTAGTCGGTTCCGCCGTTCTGGTGCTGCCAGACATGTCCCGTTCGCCGTGATGCCGGAAGGCGTTGAGCACTACACGGGCGTCACGTTGTCGCTGATATCGGCCGTGTCCCGCTCGCCGTGATGCCGGAAGGCGTTGAGTGTTTCCGCGCACGTTGGTTGATGGTCCGAAGAACCGCCTGATTGATGGCATCGGGACTACCGTTCCTCAGTCGCGTCAAGGTCTTCGCAGCCTCCGGCGGTGCCCTTCG
Organism: Myxococcus sp. AB056; assembly: GCF_006547365.1. Classification (NCBI taxonomy): domain Bacteria; kingdom Pseudomonadati; phylum Myxococcota; class Myxococcia; order Myxococcales; family Myxococcaceae; genus Myxococcus; species Myxococcus sp. AB056. The sequence continues at coordinate 10,619 of NZ_VHLB01000100.1, forward strand.
GGCAGCTCTGACTCGACCGGAAAACCGCAGGATGGGAGCAATCGGTTCCGCATCTCGCGGAAACTGCTGTCGCGTCGAGGAGTTGGGTCCCATCACGAGCGTGACCTCGGGTGTTCCAGCTCCGTGATGGCATTTTCGAAGCCTCCAAGTGGAAGCCCATCAATCAGAGCGCTCCAAACATGGCGTCCATCCATCAACAAGCGTGCTCAGCAACAGGTGAGGCCAGGTCGGCGTGGGCTCGCCTTGTGTGATTGCCAGCTCTTTTTGATGTTCATGGTATAGCCTGCTGTGTGGCGGACTTCTTTCCGGGGGACACTGCATCGTGCTTCGATGGACGGCGTCGCTGCTCTTGCTCACCGTCGTCACTGGCTGCGCGACAACTCGAGTCGTGCGGCTGGACACCGGACATGACTCCTTCGTTGTCACTCCGAGCGAGGAGGCAGGCGCGGAGCTGGAGTCCGCCGAACTCGACGACGACGAGTTTGAACAGGCCCTCGTAGCGCTCGCGCGGGATGTCCGCCCTCGGCGCAATCCCATGCAGCAAGCACGAGACCTCTTCGGCATTCCGTCCCGCAGCGGGGTGTACGGCTATGAGAGCCGCCCTCCTCGGTTGACACCCCAGCGTCGCGAGGACGCGGACGGCCTCCATCTGTTGGAGTCCTACTCGGACGAGGAGTTGACGCGCGCCTATGGCCAGTGGTGCAAGCGAAAGGACCGGCCTGGAGACTGCTTGCGCCTGTTGGAGGAAGGCCCGTTGCTGGCCAGCGATGGAAAATTCACCTGGGCCTTTGCCATTGCGATGGATTCGGTGTGGGAGGAGACCGCCGAAGCCTTGGAGGACATGACAGACCCCGTCGCGGTCACGGCCACCATCACCGCCGGCGCGACGATGTACCTCATGCTCTGGGCGCTACCGGAGCCCCTCTCGAAGGGCGCCGCGGCGACGCTGACGGCCCTTGCCATCGCCTACCTGGGCGTGGACACGGTGTGGCGCCTGCTGGACGGGTGGCTGACCTTGGTGCACGAGGTGGAGCGGGCCACGACCTACGCGCAGCTCAGCGCAGCGGGTGAGGCGTATGGGGAAGTCCTCGGGGAGAACGCGGCGCGCGTCTTCGTGATGCTGTCCACGGCCGCAGTGGGGAGCACGGCGGGGTTGGCTGCGAAGGCCGCCAGGCTGCCGGGCTCCGCCCAGGCCGCTCTTGCCGTGGAGTCTCAGGCGGGCATCCGTTACGGTGCTGTAGGCGGCGTGAGGACCGTCGCTGTGACAGCGGAGGGCTTCACCATCGCGCTCGCCCCCAACGCCCTGGCCATGTCGAGCCAGGGCATGGGGGGCGGTGGAAGTGAGCGCCATCACATCGCCACGAACAAGAACGACGTCTCGGCCTTGAGAGGTGGACCTTGGACACCGCGATTCAGGCGACTGTTCGCGAGAGCTGGCATGGAACTCAAGGATCCTGAGAACATCGTCGAAATCGCAGGTCACAAAGGGCCGCATCCCAAGAAGTATCACGATATAATTTTCTTGCGACTCCAGGATGCATTGGGGGAGTGTCGGACAGTGGTTGCTTGCCGAAAGGCCCTCACGATGGAATTGCGCAGTCTCGCCACGGAAGCCCAGACCCCAGGAACGACACTCCACAGGCTCGTGACTCAGGGCAAGTAGCGCCATTGAGCAATCCGCCATGCTGAATCAATCGCGATACTTCAGGCTCATGGAGAATGTACAGGCAGGAAACTGGTACCTGGGCGACCCGTTGACGGGACAGGGCTACGAGATGGAGAACTTCAGGGCGTTTTCGTCAGGGCGCCCCACGGAAGTATCCGGTCGCCTGACGGTTCCTATCGACGAGCCAGGAAGGCGATTGGATTTCAGCACCGCAGGCGCTGGAGCGACTCCCGTTGTTCACATCCGTGTCGCCGCCATCTTCGCGGAAATGGCCCCAAACGACGTGCAGTTGATACCTGTGGATATCCAGGGTTGCCCCGATGAATACCTCATTCTCGTGGCGACCCGGCTGGTTCGGTGCATCGACGACCAGGCATCGGAAGACGTGATGTACTGGAAGCCAGAGGATGGGCGGCCGGAAAAGCTCGGCATGTACCGAAGCGTTTATGGAATGCGGATTGACCCCACGAAGGTGGGCGACGCCAAAGTGTTCCGCACCTGGGGCTGGACCGGAGTGCTCATTGTCTCTGAGGACATCAAGACGGCGATGGAGCGCGCGAACGTGACGGGGGCGGAGTTCGAGGAGGTCTAGCCCCAATGCCGGTCAGTTGGGGCGAGCTCGGCACCCGCACGTCGTACCATCCAGCGCGTAGACGCCGGGCTGCTGCTGGCTGTTCTTTTCGCATCTTTTTTCTGTGGCGACCGATGGCGCCGGGCCGTTCGTGACGTCTGTCTGAACAGCGCTGATTCGCTGAACGGAGACGCCATGGCTGAACCCTTGAAGAAGCAACTGCCGTCCGACCTCAGCGCTCGCATCGAGGCGCTCCGCGATGCGCTGCTGACCGGGCTCGTCGAGCGAGACGTGCCGGTCCGGCTCGCGCTGCTCGCCGCGCTCGCGGGTGAGCACCTGCTGCTCATCGGGCCGCCGGGGACGGCGAAGAGTCTGGTCGCCAGGCGCCTGCATCTGGCCTTCCATCCGGCCACCTACTTCGAGCGTCTGCTGACGCGGTTCACGGTGCCGGAGGAACTCTTCGGGCCCCTGTCCATCAAGGGTCTGGAGGAGGACCGCTACGAGCGCCTCACGGAGGCGTACCTCCCCAAGGCGTCCGTCGCCTTCCTCGATGAAATCTTCAAGGCGAACAGCGCCATCCTCAACGCGCTCCTCACGTTGCTCAACGAGCGCGAGTTCGACAACGGAAAGCGCCGCGAGTCCACCCCGCTGATCTCCGTGGTGGGCGCGAGCAACGAGCTCCCCGAAGGGGAGGAACTCGACGCGCTCTTCGACCGGTTCCTGCTCCGTTGTCACGTCGGGCCCGTGTCGAAGGATGGCTTCCCCTCCCTGCTGGGGCTCCGGGGCGACGTGGTCGCCGAGTTCTCTCGGCAGCTCAGGTTGAGCGACGAGGACCTGGCGGAGGTTCGACAGGCGGCGACCGAGGTGGCCGTGCCCGACGACGTCGTGGCGCTGCTCGCCGACCTGCGCGATTGGTGTACGGCGGAGGGAATCCAGGTGTCGGACCGCCGCTGGCGGAAGATCGTGAAGCTCCTCCAGACGGCGGCCCTCACGAACGGCCGGGACCGGGTGTCCATCTGGGATTGCTGGCTGCTTCAGCACTGCCTGTGGAGCGAGCCCGAGCAGCGCGCCAAGGTCCACGACTGGTACGCGGCGAGGGCCGGCGCGAGCGCGGCGATGGACCCGTCCCGGCTGACGCGCATCGTGGTGTCTTGGGAGGCCCGGCTCAAGCAGGACCAGGACAGCCGCTCCCAAGCGCGCGACGAGAGCGGGAACCTCTTGTTCAAGGGCACTGATGGAAAGCCCACGGTCAACGAGGTCGGCGAGGCGCAGGCCAAGCGTGGCCGGGACTTGTTGTTCCTCGCGCCACACGATGCTCATACGGAGGGTCCTCATTCTTATTATGGGATGAGAGGAAGGATTCAAGACCGCACCAAGACTGGAGCGGGATTCACGCTCGCCGAGCTGAACCCGTTGTGGACCCAGGACGCTCCCGGTGGTTGGACACAGTTCATGCACTGGGCAAACCGTGACGCCTACCTCACGAACCAGGCGAACTGGCACATGGAAGCCGTAGACCTTCCGCCCTTCATGGAGCCGACCCGCCAGAAGGCGGCGCATGTGGATGCCTGTCTCAAGGAACTCACCACGCTCGGGCAGCAGGTCGAGACCTACAAGGCGCAACTGCTCGCCCACATCGCCAGCCTGGACGCGGACATCCGCGCGCACCTCTGGGTGACCGACGACTTTGCCGAGCCCGCGGCGCGAAGCCTGGAGGGGACGCGGCGTGAAGTGGACACGCTGCTGGGGCGCCTCGAGAAGCTCCGTCAGGGCTTCGGGCTGCTTCCTCGTGAGGAAGTGGCGTGATGAAAGAGGCCTTTGACGCGGGCGTCCTGGAGCGGGGCTACGCGTTCCTCGACGACTGCCCAGAGCAGTTCCTCCCCGACCTCATCACGCTTCCTGTCGGAACGCTCGCTGAGCGGGTCCGTGGCCTTCGCGCCTGGCGTGACGCCTTGCTCGACGGACGCCTCCCTCCGGACGGGACGTGGCCGCTGCCCGGAATCGCCGCTCCCGCGCGGCTCGCCGCCGAGCCCTTGGACATCTTGCGCTTCTGCAAGGGCCAGCCCGAGCTGGTGGACGCCTTTCTGCGAGACGTGCTCGCGTCGTTCACGCGCCAGGCGTCGGTGGTCCGCGCAGAGGTCGTCGCGCGCCTCCGCGAGTTGGAGCAACTCGAGCGCCAGCGGATGGAGGAGCAGGCAGCCCAGGCGGCGAAGCGAGAACGACAGGCCCGCAAGGCCAAGCAGCTCGACGAGGTCACGGTTGCGCGGCTGCGCCAGCAGGCCGAACGGGAGGTCGCGCAAAGGCCCGCGAAGGAAGACACGGACCTCCTCGCGGGCTGGGAGGAGCGGACGCGCATCTGGGCGGCGATCTCGGGCGTGTTCGGTGACCTCGGCGAGCTGATGGGGCGCGGCTGGGACTTGAGCATCGGCGTTCTGAGGCACACGGGGTGGACGGACCTCGTTCGTCTTCGTGAGCTCGTCGAGCAGTTGCCGCAGCTCACCGAAGTGGTGCGCTCGCTGGGACGACTCCATGCGAGCGACGCCGAAGAGACCATCGCGGAGACAGTCTTCGTCCCGATGAGACGGCTGGAGGAGGAGCGTCGCGAGGTCTGGACGAGGCGCGTTCCGGTGGAGACCCGAGGCATCGAGCGGAGCGGAGAGCTGGCGCGAATGCTGCCTGCCGAAGCGGTCAACCTCGGGCATCCCAAGCTCCGCTACCTGTGGCACGCGCGCCGGGCAGAGCGCGCGTTGCTCACGTATCGCGTCGAAGGGCTCGAAGTGGAGCGAACGCTCGTCGAGCGTGACAGCGAAGAGGCCGTCGAGCAACGCAGTCCACGCCCGCGGCGCGGTCCCATCATCGCCGTCATGGACACGTCCGGCTCGATGCACGGTCTTCCGGAGCAGGTGGGGAAGGCCCTGGTGCTGGAGGCACTTCGGACTGCCCATGCGGAGAAGCGCCGGTGCTTTCTCTACGCCTACAGTGGTCCGGGGCAGGTGCTGGAGTTCGAGCTGTCGCTGACCGAGGGCGGTCTCGGGCGACTGCTGGCGTTCCTCGGCCAATCCTTCGGAGGCGGCAGCGATGTCTCCGAGGTCACGGCCAGGGTGGTCCAGCGCCTCGGAGAGAAGGACTGGAAGCGGGCGGACGTGCTCTTCGTCAGTGACGGCGAGTGGCCGGTGCCAGTCAGCCTCCCCCACCTGGTCGAGCAGGCGCGCGAGGCGGGGACCCGGTTTCACGGCGTCCAGATTGGCAACAGGGGTCGCACCGGCCTTCACGCCATCTGTGACCCGGTCCACGTCTTCCAGGACTGGGCGGCCGTTGGCGGGTGGTAGGCCCCAAAGCGCCGTGCATGGTCACCCGAAGCCACGCATGACGTGCGGGGCGAGGCGTTGGAGCGCGACCCGCTCCTCCTTGTTCGAGCTGCCCGGAGCGCGAAGCGTGGGTCCCCAACGCAGCCGTCTCAGCAGCCTCTCCACACTCCCTCAACATCTCGACGCGATGGTGGAGCCAGGTCGAAACGGTCGCCCATGGGGGCGCCGTGAACGCATGGGGAATCGACCTGAGGGGAACGCGAAATCATGAGAAACGTCTGGATGGCCACTGCGGTCATGTGCCTCGCCGTCAGCCCGGCCTTCGCCTCGGATTGCGAAGCGCTGCCCGCCAAGGGGCAGGTGAGCCTCGAGAAGAAGTACATGAAGATCAAGGCAGAGAGCGCGCACGCCGCCACGGACTGCGTCGCCATCCGAAACAACGACGCCCTGGGAACGGGCCACGGCATCAAGCTCAACTGCCGGATCCACTTCCGCCCCCGGAACGGGGGCTGCTACGTGGACTACACGCCCTACGGCGAAACGAACAAGAGCCTCTCCCGGCATCCTGGCTGTGATGCGAGCAAGTGGACCTGGGCCAGGAGCGTGGGCATGTCCACTGGCGATTCCGCCTCGGATCCACGAGGAAAAACGTACACGGGCAGCGTCCGCTTCAACATGATGAACGCCGAGTACGAGCTGAAGTACACCGTCCTGGTCGGTGACAAGAAGAGCGACAAGGCCTTGGAAGACACCTACGCGGCGACGTTGAAGAAGATCTGCATCCGTAAGTCCAGTTGACGCCCGGGCGCGGCGAGGCCTTGGCGTGGTGACTGGGCTCATCAGGGCGCGAACTTCCGTCACCAGTTCCGCGCCGTGGATGTGCCTTGAGTTTCCTCGGGGCGCGCCATTGAGGGACGGGCCGCCCTGGCCATCCGTTGGATTCCCGCCGCGCGCCCACCGCGTCCGTTCATGAGGCCACACCGTCAGGTAGCCTCCCGGTGCCATGCGCCGCTTCGTGCATAGGGTGCGCACGACGTATGACCACCCTGGACCCGCCCTCTGCCTCCTGGCTCACGCGCTGCGCGCTGTTCAGCGGCAAGCTGCTCGTGGTCGCGGCCGCGGTGGTGGCGCTCGTGCTGCTGCTGGCGCGGCTCTACCTCATCGTCCTGCCGACAGTGGCGGCGCTGCTGCTGGCGACGTTGCTGTACCCGCCCGTCCGGTGGCTGTCCGCCCACCGGGTGCCCCGGGCGCTCGCGACGGCGCTGGCGCTGCTGGTGCTGCTCCTCGTGGGGGCCGCCGGGCTGTTCGTGCTCGTGCCCCGAATCGTCCAGCAGGTGGGCTCGGCGGGCTCGAACGTGAAGGAGGGAATGGAGGGCCTCATTGTTTGGATGACGCAGGAACTCCCCGTGTCCCGGGCGCAGATCGACGGCCTGTTCGAAAAGGCGCTCGACTACTTGAAGTCGAACTTGGGGCGCATCACCGCGGGCGTCCTCGCGGGCGCCAACTTCGCGGCGCAGGCGGTGGCGGGCGGGCTGCTGACGGTGACGCTGCTGTTCTTCTTCGTGAAGGACACCGAGCGGCTCGGTGGCTGGGTGCTGGCTCGGGTGTCACCGTCGCGGCGTGACACGGTGCGCGCCGTGGGTCTGCGCGCCTGGGGAACACTCAGCGGTTACCTGCGAGGCGTCGTCATCGTCGCACTGGTGGACGCGGTGGGCATTGGCGCGGGCCTGGCCATCATCGGCGTGCCGCTCGTGCTTCCGCTGGCGGCGCTCACCTTCGTGGGCGGGTTCTTTCCCGTCATTGGCGCCACCCTGGCGGGCGTGGTCGCGGTGCTGGTGGCGCTCATCACCAACGGGCCGCTCGACGCGCTCCTGGCATTGGCCGTAGTGCTGGGCGTGCAGCAACTGGAGAGCAACGTCCTGGAGCCCGTGGTGATGGGGCGCGCGGTGCCGCTGCACCCGGTGGTCATCCTGCTGTCCATCACCGCTGGGGGCGTGCTCTTCGGCGTGGCCGGGGCCTTCCTCTCCGTGCCCGTCGCCGCGGTCCTCTCCGCCGCGGGCAACGAGCTGCGCCTGCGCGACGAGGCGCGCGTCCTCGAGAAGCCTTCGACGATTGCGCCGCCGTGAGCCGGAGCCGCGTCAGGGGAAGTGGTCCACCACCTGGGCGTTGGACCACGGATGCGCGCGGGTGTGGCCGGGCCGTGAGCCCCGGTACTTGGACATGCCTGTCTCGTTGCCCAGGATGAAGCACACCGGGTACTCGCTGCCGTCTGGCGTCCGCGCGCGTGTGTAGCGGCCCTGGATTTTCTCCCCGCCCGTCCAGATGCGCCCGTACAAGAGCGTGTTGGCCGGGAGGCGATCGATGGGCCCATCGAGCCGACTGGTGATGGGGCCGTCGCTGACGACGATGCTGTAGTTCGTTTGGTACGAATCGTCCGGCTGCTGGATGTCGAGCTGGATGTGCCCGCGGGACCTCAGGTCGAGCCCGAGTTGACGCATGGACTCCAGGGCTTCGGCAGGGCAGCGCGCGGGCTCGGGCCGGACCTGCGTGCCTGCGCAGGCATTGAGACTGGTCGCGGTGAATGCTGCCAGCAGGTAACGGTGGAGTCGGGGGACACAGCGCGCGTGGGGCTCGGTCGTGGACATGGCATCTCCCGGCCATGGCGGCTCGGCGGTGGAAAACGGAAGGGCCGTGGCGGGCGAACCAGTGTCGGCTGGTCCTCCGGTCCGCGCCAGTTGCTGAACGGGATGAGACGGAGTGGGGGCGGCATGAGGTGGGCCCGCGAGCGTCAGTCCCCAGGACATGCACGCAACCAACGTCAGGGCTCCAGCGACTCGCACCCATCGGCTCTCGTGCCTCGGCTCCGGCGGGCTCGCTGGCTCCGTGCGAGGTTGCGTCTGGACCTCCGAGAACACCCGGCGCCGCAGCCAGCGGCCCATTCGATGGTGCTGAACCCGGGCCGCGCGTAGGGCCCTCGCATGGAGAAGGGCCGCTTCTTCTCCCGGTGCCACAAGGCCCCAGGTGTCCTCGTCGCGTGTCGTGCGTGTCGCCGTGGAGGGCCCCTCGTACCAATCGAACAGCGGGACGTCCCAGTCCGGTCCCGCGTGCGCCTGGGCCTGTTGGACTTCCCGGGCGAGGTCCCCCGCGCTGCGCGGCCGGGCTTCAGGGGTGAACGCGAGCAGTCCCTCAATCCAGCGTGCGAGCAGCTCGGGCACACGCGGGTTGAGGGCTCTCAAGGCGGTGGAGGTCACTGGGGAGTGCGCCTTGTCCAGGACGAGCGGCGGATACTGCTCCACCACCAACCGGTGAAAGGTGACGCCCACCGCGTACAGTTCGTCCGCGACCGTGTAGGGGTAGTGCTCGGAGCGGGCGGTCTGCCGTGGAGCCTTCATGCTCCAGAGGATGGCCTGGGGGCTGCGATAGGGCCCGGTCCCGGGCGGCAGCCGCGCGGCGGAGGTGATGGGGGCAGCACGGGGATGCCAGCATGCGCCCCAGTCCAGCACCACCAGTCTTCCGTGTTCCTCGACGCGAAGGTTCTCCCCCTTGAAGTCGCGGTGAAGCACCTGCCTGCGATGCGCGGCGTCCAAGGCCCACGCGGCCTGCGCCAACAGGCCGGCGACGTGCCGCGCCGTTGGATTGCGCGCCCGAGACCAGTCATACAGCGTGGTGCCTCGCACGTACTCCAGCACGAGGTATGGGTAGGCGGCGGTCCCTGCGCGCCAGGTCCCCGTTGCTTGCAGCCGCACAACTCCAGGGTGGCGGAGCAGGTGCAGCGTCCGCGCCTCGCGCTGGAATCGCGGATCGCCGGGGGAGTGGGCCAGTTTGAGCGCGTAGCTGCGGCCTTCGGAGCGCGAGCGCACTTCGTACACCGTGCCGTTGCCGCCGCCTCCGATGCGGCGCTCCACGCGCCAGCGTTCCACGCGCGTGCCGGCAGGCAGGGCCTGTGGAGACATCACGAGGGGGCCTGGGGAAGATGCGCTTGGCTCCAGTCGCATGACGGATTCCTTCGGGGCTGTCGCACGTCTACGGTTTCAGTCGCGCCCATCGCACGCCGCGGCGCCGGCCCGTGTCCCAAAGCTCCAGCGCGTAGGCGGGTGGAGGGCGCGTGGGGGCGGGCCACTGCACGACGGCGACCGCGCTCTGGCCAGGCAACAGACGCGGCTCCTGCAGCAACAGGGGCAGCTCCATCGGCTCGCCTGTTGGCCGCCCGTTCGAGTCCAGCGAGGTCAGCCGCGCAATGCCCGGTTGCCAGGGCGCCTCGCCCGGCGGGTTCTCCAGATTCACCGCGAGCGCTACCCACGAGCCGGAGCGATAGCTATCAAGCTGACGGACCTTGAGCTCCGCCTCGCTGGCTGGGGTATCCATCCACGTGCCGAGAACTCCCGTGATGCCGATGGCGCCAGAAAGAATGGCGCCCGCGAGGCCCGGGTGTGGCACCTGCCGACGCGCCGTGGCCAGTCGTGCCTCCAGCAGTGCGTTGCGCTCACGCAGGGCAACCAGTTCAGCCTCCAGTTGCGTCACGGTGGCGGGGTGGCGCCTGACATCGATGACTGAGTCCACCACGTTGGCCTCGGTGGTCAGCTCCAGGACGATCCGTTGTGGCGCGGCCGCGTCCGTGAAGCGCAGCACCAGCGGCGGAACGCCCCGTGCGGGCATCGCGACGGCGGGCTGGAGCAGCAGATGCGTCCCCGTGACGTCCAGCCGGGTGAACAGCCCGCGTAGGGCCTCGGGAAGCTCACCTTCCAGCACGGCGTCCGAGTCGAGCAGCACCGTCGTCACGACACCGGGCGCCAGCCTGAGTCGCTGGACAGGCTCACCCGCGCCCGCGCTCAGGGCCACGGCCCGCTCGATGCGCCGCCAACGCTTCGTGTCTGGCGTCTGGGCCAGCGCTGCCGTGCCCAGCAGGAGCACCACTGCCGTCATTACCAACGAGCCAGGGGGGAACACGGCGGGGCAACCTCCAGGGTTCTAACCTACTCGAAGGGGATGACACGGCGGGACGCTTGGACGAGCGCGAATGTCCCGCCTTCTTCGAGGAAGAACGCGCCTCCGTCTGGCATCTCGGAATGGGCGATGTCTACCTGAAAGGTAGTCAGATTCGCGCAGGACGTTCAGCGGTCGTCGGGAACACTCCTGCCACGCGCGGAAGAAAAATCACCGGGCCCGCGATGGGTTGTCCCGCGCGTTGGCGTCTTCCTTTTCGAGCGCCGCCTTCCATACCCCTGGGGAGGTATCCACCGCCGTCCCTGGCGTCGCTATGAGGGAGCGTCATGGGAGAGCAGAGCGCGTCTCGCCTGGAGGGCGATCGCTATCAGCATCTGTTGAGCTGGTACGAGCTGCTCCGGCTGCTCGACGCGGGCAGTCCCTTCTCGCACGGCTATGTCGAGCACCCGGAGGCGGGCTCGGCGGATGACGTGACGCTGCACGCCCGGCCCGGTGCCGGCGTGGCCAGTCGATACATGCAGGTGAAGTGGCACGTCGACCACCGGGATACCTACTCCCTGGCGGGGCTGGTGACGCCGCCTCGGGTGGGCAGCTCCTTGCTGCGCAAGCTGCTGGAGAGCTGGTTGCTGCTTCGGCCCCAGGGGCCCGTCGAAATCTGGCTGTTGAGCAACTGGGCGTCGGCGGCGGACCTGGGCCGCTATCTGCATGGCCGGGACCACTGCTTCACGGATGCGTTTTTCGAGCAGCCGCCGCGAGGCGCCCTGAAGAAACACTGGGCGGAGTGGGAACAACGGCTCGGTGTATCGGCTGAGATGCTGCGGGCGTTCTGCAAGGACTTGCGTTTGCGGCTCGGCGTGGGCGGCATCGCCGACCTGGAAGAGCAGGTGGATGACCGGATGGGTCGGCTTGGTCTGCGCATGGGACGGCAGCCGCGCGCCATCGTGGTGGACGGGCTTCGGGAGTGGATTGAGGTCGGCGGCGGCAGGAAGCACGTCACCCCCGACTCGCTGCGCGACGCCATTCGCGCATGGGGACTGCTGGCCTCACGGGAGGACGCGCCCGCCGTGAGCCTCTGGATTCATGGGTGGGCGCGACGTGAGTGGGAGCAGCCTCCCACCGAGGAGCTGGACTGGACGCCTCACTTCGACCGCGACACGCGGATGGTGCCGTCGGAGTCGGTGTGGCGCGACGTGTTGCTGCCTTCGCTGCTGGCTGTGCGACAGCGGCTGTCGAGGCGGCCTGACGGTGCATTGATTGACCTGCGGGGCAAGCTGCCGCTGAGCACGGTGCTGGCGGTGGGCTTCCACTTCCCGGAGGTGGGCGGCTACCGCTTCCGCGTCGAGCAGCCCACGCGAGGAGAGACCTTCTTGTGGCGCTCGGACGCGAAGCCGTCTCCGCGCAGGTTGCGTGTCACTGGGCACGAGGGCCACGCGGATGCCACGGGGCTGCTGGTGGTGTTCCAGATGACGGGGGATGCCCGCGTGGACGTGGAGCGCTTCATGGCCGAGCGGCCAGGGCACTTCCGTGCCGTGCTCTACCTGGAGCCGGAGGATGGGCCCCACGACGGCGCCGTCGGCTCGGATGCGGACGCGGTGGCGTTCGCCGTCCAGGCGCGCGAACAACTCCGGCGCGCGCGCAACGAGCTGCGCACTGCGGTCACTCATCTCATCCTTTACGCCCCCTCGGCGTGCTGCGTGTTCCTGGGCCAGCGGCTCAACGCCGTGGGCCCGGTCGTGGCCTACGAGCGCACCGGCTCAGGTGGCTACGCGCCCGCGCTCACGTTGGAGACGGGGTGAACGCCATGCCGCCGATTTCCGCCCGCACGTTTCGTACCGCGTTCAGCACTCCTCGTTTCATGACGCCGCTCCGGAAAGGTCCCTCACATGCCTGCCATTGACCTGCTGTTCCCCGTGCAAGGCGGTCCGGTGCCGCTCGACCACGCTTATCTCCTGTTCTCCGCGCTCTCCCGTCACATCCCCGCGCTGCATGAACGCACGGACATGGGGGTGTTCTCGCTTCGAGGTGTGAGCAACACGCGGGAGTTGCTCTACCTGGGGCGAGGCACGCTGCGCCTGCGGTGCCCAATCGAAGCCGTGGCTACGCTGCTGCCGCTGGTGAGCGCGCCGCTGGAGGTCGCGGGGAGACGCCTGTCCCTGGGCGCGCCCTCGCTCCATGCGCTGGAGCCCGTGCCCGCGTTGTCCGCACGGCTGGTCACCTTCAAGCACGCGATGGATGAGTCTTCGTTCATCGTGGCTGTCACCCGGGCACTGGAGGCGCTTGGCGTCCAGGCCACGCTGAAGGTGGGGCGCAGGCGCATCGTGCGCATCGCTGGCAAGAAGGTCGTGGGCTTCGCGCTCGAACTTCATGGCTTGTCGGCCGAGCACTCGCTGCGCGTGCAGGAGCAGGGCCTGGGAGGTCGCCGTCACATGGGCTGCGGCCTCTTCCTCCCGCCCGGCCGGGCGGCCCGTGTCCAGTCTCGTGGGAAGGCCGCGTGAAGCGGCTGTTGGCCAAGAGCACGGCCACGCCTGACAGACCCGAGGGCGAGGCCACGTTGTTGGGCCACACGGTCCTGGTGCTGTCAGCCGCGCGGAGGCTCCTGGAGCACCGGGGGCGCGCGTCGCTGCTGGCCGCGGGCCTGGACCCGGCGTTGGAGCCCCGGCTGCAGCGCATCGTCCTGCTGGCCGCCGCGCTCCATGACCTGGGCAAGTGCAGCGAGCACTTCCAATCCATGCTGCGCCGCCAGCGCGAAGCGCCGCAGCTTGTCCGTCACGAAGCGCTCTCGCTGTGGCTCTGCTGGCCAGGGCAGCCGCTCTCCGTATGGCTCCTGCGGGACGTGAGCGAGTTGGACCTGTGCCTGGCGCTGGTCTGCGTGGCCGCACACCACCGCAAGTTCCAGACAGAGGCCTTCGCGCCCGACGGCACCGGAGCGGGGCTGTCGCTGAAGTTGTGGGTCCAGCATGAAGACTTCGCCCGGACGCTGGGGCGCATCGCCAAGGAGCTGGCGCTGTCCGCTCCGCCACTGTTCACCGCGCCCATCGTGCTCCTCGCCACGCGGAAGGAGCACCCGCGCGACCAACTCCAGTCGTGGCAGGACGACTTCGAGCGGACCGTGCCCGCCGGCTCCGTGGACGCGCGGCTCCTGGCCGTGTGCAAGGCATTGGTGCTCGCGGCGGACGTTGCGGGCTCGGCGCTCCCCCGGAGCGGAGAGAAGCAAGACTGGGTGGACCGTCAGCTCACGGCGCCCCATCCCGCCGAGGCCCTGCGCGCCGTGGTCGAGCGCCGCCTCGCGGGACGCACACCGCGACCGTTTCAGGAGGAGGTGGCCCGCAGCGCCGCGCCGCTGACCCTGGTCCGCGCGGGCTGTGGCAGTGGCAAGACGGCCGCTGCGTACCTCTGGGCCGCAAGACAGCACCCCGGCCGTCCGTTGTGGCTCACATATCCGACGATGGGCACGGCGACGGAGGGCTTCCGGGACTACCTCCACGGCGCGGACGTGGAGGCCCGATTGCAGCACTCACGCGCGGAGGTGGACTTCGACATCTTCGGACTCCGCGACGGCGCGGCGCCGGGGACGGGCTCCCGCGACCAGGACCGGCTCGACGCGCTCCGCTCCTGGGGCGCCGACGCGATGAGCTGCACGGTCGACACGCTGCTCGGGCTCGTCCAGAGCCAGCGGCACGGGCTCTATGCCTGGCCCGGGCTCTGTGCGGCCTGCGTCGTCTTCGACGAAGTCCACGCCTATGACGACCGGCTCTTCGGCTGCCTGCTGCGCTTCCTGGAAGCCCTGCCGGGAATCCCCGCGTTGCTGATGACCGCCAGCCTGCCCGCCACGCGGCTCGACGCGCTGCGCGGCGTGTGCGCGCGCGTTCATGGCCGGAGCCTCGCGGAAGTCGAAGGGCCGGAGGACCTGGAGACACTGCCGCGCTACCAGCGGCTGGACGTCGCGGAGCCGTGGTCTCTCGTGGCGGAGTGCCTGAGAGACCACGGCAAGGTGCTGTGGGTCAGCAACACGGTGGATCGCTGCATGCGGACCGCCGAGGCCGGCACGTCGCACGGTGCACGCGCGCTGCTGTACCACAGCCGCTTTCGTTACGAGGACCGCGTCCGTCGCCACGGTGACGTCATCGAGGCCTTCGCCACCGAGGGCCGCGCGGCGTTTGCTTCGACGACGCAGGTCGCGGAGATGAGCCTGGACCTGTCAGCGGATCTGCTCGTCACGGATTTGGCGCCCATCCCGGCGATCATCCAGCGCTTGGGGCGGCTCAATCGCCGCAGCACTCCGGAGCGGCCCGCGCCCGTGCGGCCTTTCGTGGTGCTCCCCTTCGATGGGCCGCCGTACGCCGCGCCGGACCTGCGCAACGCGCGTGCATGGATGGAGCGGCTGGGAACGGGGCCGCTGAGCCAGCGGGACCTGGTGGACGCATGGGGGCCGCCCGGGATGACGGATGCGCCGCGGCGGCAGTCCAGCACCTGGCTGGATGGACGCTTCGACACCTGGCCCGCGCCGTGCCGCGACGGGAGCCCCAGCCTCACGGTCCTCCTGGAACAAGACGCCCGTGCCGTCCTGGACGGAGCGGTGAGCGCTCACCGGGTCACCCTGCCCATGAACCTGCCACCCGAGTCCTTCAAGTGGCGTGCATGGCCCCGCGCGGGCCGGCTGCCATACCCCATCCCTCCAGCGGACGCGCTGGACTACGACGGCCTGCGAGGTGCGCGATGGCGAAAGCCGTGAACCCACGGAAGACGGCCTTGCCCGCTCCGCTCTCCATCCGGTTGTACGCACCGGGGATGACGCCGCTGTTGCGCGCGGGCGCGGGCGGGTTGGCGGCATCGCTCCGCGCCATCCTCGGGAGCGCTTCACCCGCCGCGCCGTGGCCTTCTCCGGTGCGGCTGGGGCCCGGGGCGGCGACGGTGGAGCGGGAAGCCATCCACCTGGACTGGGGCGGCAAGGCACCGGAGGCCACGCTCCGGGCGCTGTTCGGCGCGTCATTCCAGGTGAAGCAGGGCTTCATCGACCTGCCGGGCACGCGTCCACCCGGAGCGCCGGAGCCACCGCCCGAGCTGGCCGCGGCGCTCCACGATGCACTCAAGGTGACGTTCCTCCAGCATGGCAAGTCGACGCAGGGAGGCGCGCGAAGGCGCGTCACCTTCGAGGTGGACGCGCGGCCCGTCATCGTCGAGTCCCAGGGCTACGACTCCTTCGTCCACCAGACGGCCTGGCAGAGCGTGCTCGAGGCGCTGGAGGCGGGCGCGACGTCGCTGGCGAGCTGGGCCTATCCGGGCGCGGCGGAGCGGCACATCGGTGTGCGCGTCACCAAGGTGGAGTACACGGCGGCGGAGGCGCTCTGCGCGTGCTTCGCGCTGGTGGGGTGTGTCTCCTACAAGCTGCCGCAGCTCCGGGGCGGGGCCTTCGTGGCGCTGGCGCCCACGAACCTGGTCCGCTTCGCGGAGCTGCGCCCTGGGCTGACGCCCAAGCGGCTCCGTGACGTGGCGGTGGCGGGGGCGTCGGACGCGGTGCTCGCGGCTCAGTTGGTGATGGCGCAGGAGGCGGGGAAGAAGCGGCTGGGGGCCGTGCTCGGGACCACCGAGGCCGTGGCGCTGCGGCAGATGCCGTGGAACGCGCAGCAGAAGATTCGCGGCGCGGTGGTGCGGCAGGACGCCGTGCGCGAGGAGGTCCTGGACCGCTACGAGGCCGCCGCCGCCGCGCTGCCGCACACGCTGCGAGTCCGCAAGCCCGAGGGCAAGGCGAATGGCGAGGCGGGCTACTTCATCGCGACCAGCGCGCTGCGCGCCTTCATCACGGAGAACCTCGCGGCTTCACGCCCCTGGTACGCGGACTTCGCCACCGCGACGACGGCGGAGGGCCGCTTCATTCACGACTACCGCGACCGGGACAACCTGGGCGCGCTGCTGTGGCACGAAAGGAAGGGACTCATCGCCATGCATCCGTACCTGGGAGAGGCTGAGCAGTGGCTCGTCCAGAGCGTTCACCTCGCGCTCCGGAGCCGGTTCAAGAGCATTTATGCGGACACGAAGGAGAGCGCCCCGGCCACGCGCTCCAACCGGCTCAAGGGTGAGCGTGAGCGTTGGCGGCTGAGCTTCGCGGGGGCCAAGACGCCGGAGCAGGTGCGCGCGGCGCTCGCGGACCTGTGGAGCCGCGCGGGCACCAACCGTGAGCTCCAGGAGCATTGGAGGGACCTCCTCCCGCTGCTGGGGCCCGAGCGGTGGCGCGCGGCCCGCGACCTCGCGCTGGTGGCGCTGGCGAGCTACCAGGGCAAGGGGGGCGAGGCCGCGGAACTTGAGGACGCGGACGAGGCCGCTGGCGCGTCCGAGCAGTCCTGAGCAGCTCCACACACTTTCCCGGAGTCCATTCATGAGCCTTCACGTCTTCGCCGCCTTCGTCACGCCGCTGGGAACCGCCGCCAACAACCGGGGCCTCACCGAGGGAAACATCACCAGCCTCCAGAAGCTGGTGTGGAACGGACAGGTCCACACCACCGTCTCCGCCGAGTCCATCCGCTTCGCCTTGCGGCGGCGCTTGAATGAGCAGGAGCCGTGCAACCGCACCTATGACGATGCGTCACGCGCCAACGCGTGGAAGGACGCCGCCTTCAGCGCCTGGTCGGGGAAGTCGAAGGAGAAGACCTATATCGATGATGACCTGCTGGGCTTCATGTCCGCGGAGGGGGCGAAGCAGGAGAAGGAGAAGGGCACGGCGAAGGTCCGCCGCGCGGTGCTGGAGGTGTCCCGGGCGGTGAGCCTCACGCCGTGGTCCGGGGACGTCACCTTCAACGCCGCGAGCCCCGGGGCCACGCCCTCCGCGCAGAAGAAGGGCAGCAACCCCGTGCCCTACGGGACGGAGATGCACGCGACACGCTACCAGTACGGCGTGGCGCTGACGCCAGCGGCGCTGCGAGTGCCGGCCCGTGCCGTGACGGCGCTGAACCAGCTCTGCGCGCTGGGGCCCGTCGCGGGCAACCACGGCCGCTTCCTCTTCGATTTCAGTCCGGAGTCGGTCGTCTTCCGGCTCACTCAGGAGGCCGCGCCGCGCATTCTGTATGCCTTCGAGCCGTCCTCCCGCGCGGGGGGCGTGGAGCTCGCCGCGCTGCTGCGCAAGGTGAAGAGCGGCGACGTCCCCGCGAAGGAGTTGGTGTTGGGCGGGCAGGTGGTGGAGGGGCTGGGCGCGGAGGAGCGCGAGGTGCTTTCGGGCGCGGAGCTCCACGCGGGCGTGGTCGCCGCCTGCCGCGCGGCGTGCAAGCGGCTGGAGGCGAGGAAGAAGTGATCGCGCTCGAACTGTCCGTGCCCGTGGCGTGCTGGCGCAAGGGCCGGGCGCGCGAGCTGGTGGAGACCGAGGTCCTGCCGCCGCCCGCGACGTGCTATGGCGCGTTGCTCTCGCTCGTCGGTGAGCAGGACCGGGAGCGGCACCGGGGCTGCCGCGTGACAGCGGGGTTGTTGAACGCGCCTGTCATCAGCACGGTGCTTCGCACCTTCTGGCGGTCGAAGAACCTGAAGGTCGCGAAGGGGAATGAGAAGAACGCCGCGCCGGACCAGCAACAGCTCGTCATCGACGCGCGCCTGGTGGTCTGGTGCGACAGCCGGGAGGAGTCGGACTCGGGTGAATCGCTGGAGGACCGCGTCATCCGGGCGATGCGTGAGCCCGGCTCCGTGACGCGGGCCGGGGCGTGGTCGCTCGGGGAGTCCACGCACCTCATCAATGACGCGCGTCTGCTCCCGGAGGGGCGGCCGCCAGCGGGCTGTCGGGCCTTCCTGACCGCGTCCACCGGTGCCCTCACCCTGCCGGTCTGGGTGGACCACGTGGGCACTCGTGGCACTCGTTACGAGGTGGGGCGGCTCGAAGAGGTCTTGGCTGCTCCCGAGGTCCAACGGCTTCCGCGCATCCCGCTCGCGGAGGGCGCTGGATAGGTGTCTGTCGTTGTCACGCGGTACCGGGGCGGGGGGCCCCAATACATGAACGCATCATCCACGAGTCCGAAGCCTGTCGTCGGCGCGCCGTCCATCCGCACGCACTGCATGCGCTGGCGTACTGCGAGCGGCTCTTCTACCTGGAGGAAGTGGAGGAGCTGCGCGTGGCGGACGCCGCCGTGTTCGCGGGACGGCGGCTGCACGTCCAGCTCCAGGAGGAAGGCGAGCGCGTCGAGCTGGAGCTGGCGAGTGAGGCATTGGGCCTGCACGGAAGGGTGGACGCAGTGAGGACGCGGGAGGGGACGCTGGTCGTCTACGAGCACAAGCGCGGACGCCATGCGCCTGGAGGGGACGCGCCAGAGGCGTGGCCGAGCGATCGACTCCAGGCGGGGGCCTACGCGCTCCTGGTGGAGGCGCGCTTCCCGGGGGCGCCCGTGGAGTGCCGGGTCCGCTACCACCAGACGGACACGACGGTGCGCTTCCCGTTGGACGCGGCGCTGCGGGGCGCCGTGGTGGCGGCCGTGGCGCGTGCCCGGCTGCTGCGTGCGTCGCGGGAGAGGCCGCCCGTGACACAGGAGGAGCGCAAGTGTGCGAAGTGCTCGCTGGCGCCCGTGTGCCTGCCGGAGGAGGAGCGGCAGGTGGTGGGGGAGGAGCGGCCCCGGCTCTTTCCAGAGGATGATGTGCGGCAGGTGCTGCACGTCGCGACGCCTGGGACGCGGGTGGGGCGCGCGGCGGAGGAGCTGGTGGTGACGCCACCCGAAGGGGAGGGCGCGCCGTCGAGGCAACCCGGGCGCATGGTGTCGGCGCTCATCGCGCATGGAGCGGTGCAGGTGAGCGCGCAGGCGCTGGCGTACTGCGTGGAGAACGACATCGGCGTGCACTGGTTCACGTCCGGGGGGCGCTATCTGGGGGGATTGGGCGG
>NZ_VHLB01000101.1:0-29253 GCF_006547365.1 Myxococcus sp. AB056
GGCACGGGGCGCGGGGCGGGCTGAGGTGCCGCCGCGGGCTGGGGCGCCGCCGGTGCGGGCTCGGGCGCGCGGCGCGCGACCAGGTCCGGGTCCTCGGGGTCCAGCACTTCAATCTGCGTCCAGACAGCCTCGGCCTCGGTGACGCGGCCGCGCTCCTGATGAATCTTGGCCAGCTCCTTGTAGACGGAGATGGTCTTCGACGTCTGGCCCAGGCCCTGGAACGCCTGCGCCAGCAGCGTGAGCGTCTCCACGTCGCGGCCATCGGCCTTGAAACACACCTGCAGCTTCGCCAGCGCGCGCTTCTGGTCTCCGCGCTGCAGGTACGACGTGGCCAGCTCCTTCGCCAGCGGAAGGTTGTCCGGCTCCAGCGCGGACAGCCGCTCGGCCACGCGGAGCCAGTCATCCGCGCGACTGTTGCGCTTGAGGTACTCGGCGGCGCGCTTGAACTCCTGGGCCGCCTCGCGCGTCATGTTCTCGCGCGCGTACAGCTCCGCCAGCTTGATCTTCGACGCCACGTTCTCCGGGTCGAGATCCACCATCTTCTTCAAGGTATCGAGCGACGACTTCGTGTCGCCCGCCTTGTCGTAGTGGTTGGCGACAATCTGGAAGTACGCCATCGCCTCGGACATCAGCCCGAGCTGCTGGTGAAGCTCCGCCAGCTTGAGGTTCACCTCCAGCAGGTTCGGATTGAGCTTGAGGACCTGCTTGTAGAGCGCGACGGCCTTGAGGAAGAAGCCATCCGACGAGTAGCTCTCCGCGACCTTGGTGAAGAAATGGGCGGCCTGCGGGTTGTCGTTCTTCTTCTGGTACAGCTCCCCCATCTTCTGGAGGACCCGGATGTCCTTCGGGTCGACCTCCAGGACCTTCTGGTACTCCTTGATGGCCTTGTCGTAGGCGCCCTTCGCGACGAGCTTCGCGGCGGCTTCGATGATCTTGTTCTTGTCCATCGAGCGGTGGGCTTCCAGCAGGCCGAAACCCCTTGAACTTCGCGGGTTTCCATCCTCAGCAAGGGGGAGTGTCGGAGGCTAACGGAAAGCTCCGACGCGGGTCAAGAAACGGCCCGGCTCCCCCCGGGCCGGATCACCTGCTTGCGTAGCGGCCCGACAAGCGGGAATTCACACCACGTGGAGGGGTGCTACGGCGTCTCCTCGACGGCCTTCTTCAGCCGCCGGGAGCCCGTCTCGCTCGCGAGCAAGCGCTCCACGAACCGGGTGTCGTAATTGCCCTCCTGGAAGGACTCTTCCGCGAGCGCGGCCCGGTGGAACGGAATGTTGGTGCGGATGCCTTCCACGACGTATTCGCCCAGGGCGCGCTGCATGCGGCGGATGGCCGTGGCCCGGTCCTCCGCGTGGACGATGAGCTTCGACAGGAGGCTGTCGTAGTACGGCAGCACCGTGTAGTTCTCGTAGGCGCCCGAGTCCACGCGCACCCCGTAGCCGCCCGGCACGCTGTAGCCGGTAATCTTCCCGGGCCAGGGGGCGAAGGTAATCGGGTCCTCGGCGTTCACCCGGCACTCGATGGCGTGGCCACGAATCTGGACGTCCTCCTGCTTGAAGCGCAGGGGCTTCCCATAGGCCAGGCGGATCTGCTCGCTCACCAGGTCCACGCCCGTGACGAGCTCCGTCACCGGGTGCTCCACCTGGATGCGCGTGTTCATCTCCATGAAGTAGAACTCGCCGCGCTCGTCGAGCAGGTACTCGATGGTGCCCACGTTGTTGTACGCGAGCCTGCGCATGGCGTTCACGGACACCTCGCCCATGCGCTTGCGCAGCTCCGGCGTCAGCGCCGGCGATGGGCTCTCTTCAATGAGCTTCTGGTGCCGGCGCTGCACCGAGCACTCACGCTCGTTGAGGTGGACGATGTTGCCGTGCTCGTCCGCCACAATCTGGATTTCGATGTGGCGCGGCTTCTCCACGTAGCGCTCGATGTAGAGGTCGCCGTTGGAGAACGACGCCACGGCCTCCGCCTGGGCGGTGGAGAAGGCCTGCGCCAGCGCGCCCGGCTCGCGGACGATCTTCATCCCCTTGCCGCCGCCACCGGCGGCCGCCTTGAGGATGACGGGGAAGCCAATCTCGCGGGCGAAGGCCTCCGCCTCACGCGGGTCCTTCACGGTGCCGGGGCTGCCCGGAAGCAGCGGCAGACCCGCCTCGCGCGCGGCCTGGCGGGCGCGCACCTTGTTGCCCATCAGCCGGAGCATCTCCGGCCGGGGGCCAATGAAACGAATCTTGCAGTTCTCGCAGACCTCCGCGAACTCGGCGTTCTCCGACAGGAAGCCGTAGCCCGGGTGGATGGCGTCCGCGCGGGTGATTTCGGCGGCGGACAGCAACTGCGGGACGTTGAGGTAGCTCTCCTTGGACGCCGGCGGGCCGATGCACACCGCCTCGTCTGCGAAGCGGACATGGAGCGCGTTGGCGTCCGCCGTGGAGTGCACCGCGACCGTGGCGATGCCCAACTCCCGGCAGGCGCGGATGACCCGCAGGGCAATCTCCCCGCGGTTGGCGATCAGCACCTTCTTGAACACGTGGGTGTCTCCGTCAGGGCCGTCATGAGGAGCGGCTCGCCCGTGGGATACGGGCGGCGCGCCAGCCTCATCTTCAGGCCACTTCGATGCGGAACAGCGCCTGACCGAACTCCACCGGCCGGCCGTTCTCCACGAGGATTTCCGCCACCCGGCCGGAGACCTCGGACTCAATCTCGTTCATCAGCTTCATCGCTTCGATGATGCAGAGCACCTGGCCCTTCTTCACGATGGAGCCCACCTCCACGAAGGGAGGCTGGTCCGGCGCGGGGGTCCGGTAGAACGTCCCCACGAAGGGGCTCGTCACCTGGTGACCAGGCTTCTCCACCGGCTTCTCGGCGGCCGGAGCCGGCGCCGCGGGAGCAGCGGCCGGCGGCGCAGCGGCAACGCGAGGAGCGGCCGGGGCGGTGTATTCCACCCCGACACTCGCGGCGACGGGAGCCGGCGCGGCGTGGTGGACGATGGTCGTCTCGGGGCCCTGGCCGCGGCGGATGAAGAGCTTCTCCTCGCCGCGCTTCCAGACCAGCCTCGTGACGTCCGAGGACTCGAGAATCTCCACGATCTGCCGCAGGGCATCCACGTCCAGGGACGTGCCACCCGTGTCAGCGGGACCGCTCGAGGCGGCCTCCGTCCGAGCGGGCGCCTGGGCCCGGGTCGACTTGCGCTTCGTTGCCATATCTCGCGTCCCCTTCCCTCCGGCGTCGCTGCCGAGCTGCGAACTAGCCCCTGGTGGCCACGCGCGTCAGGTACTTACCGTCGCGCGTATCGATCTTCAGCACGTCACCCTCTTCGATGAAGAGCGGGACGTTGACGGTGTAGCCGGTCTCCAGGACGGCGGGCTTCAACGCACCGGAGACGGTGTCACCGCGGATGCCCGGGTCACACTGGGTGACCTTGAGGTCCACGGAGTTCGGCAGCGTCACACCAATGGCCTTGCCATTGTAGAAGAGGACGCTGACGTTGATGTTCTCCTTCAGGAAGTTCTTCGCCTCTCCGAGCACCTTCTCACCGAGGAAGGTCTGCTCGTAGTTGCGGGTGTCCATGAAGTAGAACTCCTCGCCCTGGACATAGAGGTACTGCATGTCCTTCTCCTCGATGTCGGGCTTGCCCACCTTCTCACCGGACTTCAGCGTGGGCTGGAGCACTCGGCCCGTCAGGAGGCTGCGAATCGTGGTGCGCACGAACGCGGAGCCCTTCCCGGGCTTGACGTGCTGGAAATCGGCGATTTCAAACGGCTCACCGTCGATTTCGATCTTCAGACCCTTGCGGAACTCGGACGTATCGATGACACCGGCCATGGGGACCGACTCCTTACAGACTCGCAGCAGCGAAAGCTTGAAAAGTCCGGGGTGTCTAGCCCATGCGCCCCTTCCATGGAAGGGGAAAGCAGCGGCGGAAGCGTCGCCTGGATGACTGCTGGACGGGCGCCCGACTAGAGCTCGGCACGCACCTTGGGTGCGGTGACGCGCAGCACGTAGCGGCCCTTGCCGAAGTTGCCATCTGCGTGGAGGGCGAGCACCAGGAAGTAGTCCGGTGACACCAGCCGCATCACGGTCAGCACCTTCTCACTGTTGACGCTGACCTCGCTCACGGTGCCCGTCTTGAGGGTCTCCGCGGCGTTGCGCAGCTGGGTGAGGAGGTTGGCGTACTCCACCCAGGCGCCGTTGAGGTCCAGCTCGGCGCTCTCATCCTTCTGGAAGGTGTCGACGGAGATGCCGTCAAAGCCCATCACGCTGCACGCGAGGGCTCCTTCGACCTGGTTGACCACCGACTCAAGGTGCGTGCGGAAGGACATGGGTAGAGGCTCTTAGAAAGACGGCCGGGGCCCAGTCAAGGGCCCCGGCGGAGGAGGTGGCTACGTTTCGTCCTCGGGTGGCTCGGAGCACGCCGGCGGGAAGTTGTCCTGCCCGCCCGTGCCTCCGCACGGGCCGTTGTTCAGCAGGAACGTCCCCGTCGGGCATGTGAAGCCGGAGTTATAGAACGAAATCGGATACGCAATCTCGTTGGACTCCGCCTTCGCCCCACTGACGGTCTTCCCTATCAGCTTCACACCAACGTTGACCGTCACCCCTGAACCAACAGCTACTTGATTGGTAAGGGTCTCGAGCGCGCTAGCCCCCAGCAAGTCGATGACCAGCGTGCTATTGGCCGTGGCGTCGGAAGGCAGGGAGAAGTGACTCGGATAGACCTCACTTGTCAGCGAGGGACCGGTTCCCTGAGTATCGTAGGCCAGCTCAACGTGAGTCACGTAGATGCCGACAGCATCACCGCCCCCCGTCACGGGCGCTTCGCTAACCGTGATGTCCGTTGGCTGCAGGGTACTCCGAATCGAGAACGCCGCCAGGTAGCGCCTCGAAGTCGAGATGTCCAGCGAACCACCGGCGCTAGCAACACCAGACTGGTTCACAGCACATGTGACATCAGGAATGAATGCATTGAAAATCTGGATGTCCGGGGGGCTGTCAACACACCCGGTCAGCGCCAGCGCCAGCGGCATCGCGAGATAGAAGTTCTTCATTGGCGAACACTCTCCTACATGATGAGGACGCGAAGAAATCCTTACAGAGTCTGCGCGATGGTCTGCCGGTTTAGAATTCGAGGCGTGATGAAAATCAGCAGTTCCTGCCGAGCATCATTCTCGACGCTGTTCTTGAACAAGAACCCAAGAACAGGGATCCGCGACAAGAACGGTACAGCGTTGGAGGTCGTGCTGCCGCGGCGCACATAGATTCCACCAATGACAGTGGTGTCTCCATCCTTCACCAACACTTGGGTGTTCGCCTCTTTACGCTGAATGGCGGGCTGGCCGTTGGCACCTGTGCTGGACGGATCAGGCTGGTTGTTGGCTGCGTTGATGGACATCAGCACGCTGCCGTCCTGGGTAATGTGTGGCGTCACCTCCAGCGACAGCCGCGCTTCAATAAATGTGGTGTTCACACCCTGGGCCGAAGTTTGGCTGAAAGGAATGGACACACCCTGGCTGATTCGCGCGGTGTTGTTGTCCAACGTCGTGACCTTAGGCGCGGAGATGGTCTTGACCGTACCTTCGTTTTCCGCGGCTGACAGCCGCAGGTTGAGCTGGAGCGCGCCACCTGCAGAACCAAACGTGAACCCCAAAGCACCACCGATACCTTGTCCCGTACCCACCGGCAGGTTCACGGCGAAGTTTGGGTTGTCCGCGACGCCAATGGCCGCTCCGCCGGCACCGCCCGTGACTGCCACGTTGTTCGGGAAGATGAGTCCCGTAGGATTCCCCGTGGCCTGACTCGCACGTGCCTGCCCACCCCATTGCACACCCAGCGAACGGCTAAAGGTGGTGTTCGCTTCCACAATGCGGCTCTCGATAAGCACCTGAGGAGTCTGGGTGTCGAGACTCCGAACCAGCGAGCGAGCACGCTCGGTGTTGGAGCGCACGTCCTTCACAATAAGAACGTTGGTGCGTTGATCCACCGTCACGGACCCTCGCTCGCTCAGGACATCCTTTACGCGAGCGGCCATTTCGCTGGCGACTGCGTAGTTGACCGGTATGAGGTTGACCATGAGGTCTTCCTGCTGCTGGAGCGACTTCTTACGCTCCTGCCGCAACCGGGCCTCTTCTTCCAGCGTCTTGAGCGGCGCAATCCGGACGATGTTCCCAAACTCCTCCTTGCCGAGCGCCTTCGTGCGAAGCACGAGGTCCAGCGCCTGGTCCCAAGGAACGTTCCGCAGCCGGATGGTCACACGACCACTCACGTCGTCCGCCACCACGATGTTCTTCTTGGAAATCTCGGCGATGACGCGAAGCAGGTTCTGAATGTCAATGTCCTTGAACTCGAAGGACACTCGCTTCCCGCGATAGCGGGCCTGCTGAGGCGCGCCCTCGGCGGCATAGGCGGGCGCTTCCGTGGTGAATCCGGCGGTCCGCTGAGCGACCGCGACCTCTTCCGTCTTCACGCCCTTGACGTCCAGGCGCCACGTCAACGTGCTGCCGCTCTGAGAGACCTTCTCATCAATGGCCCCGTCAGCGGCCACCACCAGGCGCACCTTGCTGCCCTCCCCCGGCACGCTGAAGGCGCTGATCATCTTCACCGGCGTTTCCAGCGCACTGGTGTCGAGGCTCCGCTCCAGCTTCTTGGGAAGACGCACGCTGTCCAAAGTCAATACGGCGCTGCGCGGGTCCGGCCGGTCGACCTTCCACGCCGCCGCCCCGGACAGCTTCATCACGATGCGACCACCAGCGCTGTTCTCCTCGAAGCGCAGGTCCTTCACCTCAACCAACGAAGGGGGCTCGGACTTCACAGGGGTCGGGCGAAGCGGCTCGACCTCCGCCACGGGGGCAACGGACGTCTGCGCCTCAGCCACCGGCACAGCCTTCCGGGCCACGGCACCACCCAGCACCACCTCCAACCCCCGGCCCGTACGATCGACACGGTAGGCGGGCATCTTGCCGCGCACGTCCAGAACCAACCGCACCTTGTCGGAGTGCGCGCCGACGCGCACGTCACGCAGCGCACCCGAGTTCACCCGGGGAGCTCGCGTCGCCAAGCCTACCCCGAAGAGGTCGACTGCCAACCGAGGCGGGTCGGCCAGCTCAAGCACCTCATACCGGGCAATGTCTCCGTCAGCCTGGATCCGAAGCGTATCGTTCGAGAACGACATGGCGGTGATGCGCTGCGCCGGGTCGACAACCTCGCGCTCATCTGCCTCGGCAGCCACCACATTCTCAGGCAGAGCAGCCTTGGCCGCGACCACCTCGTCCTTCTTTGGCTCACTGGTGCGTACGGTGGTCACCACAGGCTTGTTCGGCTTCGTCTCGCCCTGCGCTGGAGTGTTGCCCGGCGTGGACAAAGCCTCCGCACGCGCTGCCTCCGCAGGAGTAGCGACGGGCTGTGCTGCGCCGTCCACCGAGATGACGACCCGGTTGCCGTCCGCACGGACATCGTATTGAGACGCCTTGTCCAGCGCCAGCAGCACTCGACCCACGCTTGCGCGCTCGTCCGAGAACTGCGAGGCCACGACACCAGAGACCGGTCCGGAGCCGTCATGGTGACCCTTGATCCCCGTCGCATCCGCCGACGAGAGGTCTACCACCAGGCGCTCCGGCCCACTCAGCCGGAACACGGTAAAGGTTGGTGGTCGGGTGCCGGTCACCACCACCTGGGCGCCCGAGCCCGTGCGGGACACATCCAGCCCCCGCAGCGTATTCAGCTCGGCGCCATGCACCCTGGCGCCCATAAGTACGACCGCCCACGCGGCCGCCAACATCCACTTGCCCCTCGTCACAGCGCTCTCCTCGAGCATGCGTCCCCTCAACAAGTTGGAAGCGGGCCACCGCCCGCGGGAGCGCCTTGGAGGGCGCTACTCTCCGAAGTTCCTGCCCGTCATCATGTTGTAGGCGGGGTCCTGCTTCGCATCAGGCTTCAGCTGCAGCATCACCGGATTCTTGATGATTTCGCCGTTGCCTGAGAACACCTCAGTGACCGTCACGGAGTCACGAAGGATCTGCGTCACCCTGCCACCCTGGCGCCCCATCCGCGTGTTGCGCCGCACAATATGTCCCCGACCCGCTGGGTCCTCGACCATTGCCACCGGGCTAGCATCACCCGTTACGACAGCAACGAGCTTCAGTTGGTCCAGGTCGAACGAGCAGAGTGGCTCGTTACATGCGGCAACCGGATTCGCGTTCACCGGCCCAAGATCCTCGATGGGGCTGCGGAATGGATCGCGCTTGCCCACCGGATTGTACGTATAGGCGAGGTCCGGAGCCTTCTGGGCCTCTGACTCCGAGGGGACCTCCTTTACCGGCGCTGGCGCCGCAACCTTGGGCTTCGCGGGCGTCGGCGCCGGAGGGGGCGCCTCCTCGCACGAGGCAAGCGCCAAGGCGAGCATCGCAGTGGTCATGGTGGCCTTGAACGTCTTCATCCTCAATCCCCTTGTCGCCCTACTTCTCGGACGGATCAAGTTTCTATTTCTTCGCCTTGGCGTTCTTGGTCTTCGCGTCCTCTGCTGCGACGCTCTTCTGATCCACGAATCGAAACGTCGTAGCCAAGAAGCTGCTCTGCAGCACCACCTTCTCGTTCTTGAGCGTCGCGGTACCGAGCTTGATGTTGTTGACGTTGACGATGCGGCGCATGTTCGCCATCTCCTGAAGGAAGAGGGCGATCTCATGGTAGTTGCCGCTCACCGTCATCTTGATGGGGATGCGCGCGAAGAACTCGCCGCCCCCGACAGACTCCTTGTCGGGAGTCACGCTGGCGATTTCCAACCCGCTCTTCTTGCCGATGTCGTTGATCTGCGCGAGCAGTTCTTCGATGTCACGCTGCTCAGGAAGCTCGGTCAACGCCTCAGAAAGCTTCTGCTCGAGAACATCCATCTCACGCCGACGCTCGTTGAGGTTTTGCGCAATTTCGCTTTTGTCGGCCAGTTCCATGTCCAGCTTGCGGCGCTGGGCGATGGTGCCTTCGATCGCCTCCTCCGTCGGCTGGATAACCATGAAGAAGTTGACGACGGTGAGCACGACGACCGCAGCGGCCAGCCCACCGAACTTGATGGCCGGTGGCGCCTTGACGAATTGATCCAGGTACTTGTCCATGGCGAGCGGCCTTCTTCAGATGGCGTAGTTGGACTTCAGCATGATCTTGAAATCAACCAGCACGGGCGCACCGGTCTGCGTCTCCTTGGACTGTGACGCGTTCTTCAAGTCGATGTTGGTGAAGAACGGCGTGACCTGGGCCTCTGGAAACTCTTCGATGGTCGCTTCCGCGGTCAACAGCTCCACGCGAGAGGTCTTGCTCTCTCGCCGCCGGTCCACCAGGCGGCCCATGCCCTTCGGCGTCCAGACGACGCTGTTGAGCCCTCGCATGAACTCCGCGACCTCATCGTGGCTCACGGCCGACCCATCGATGGAAACGGCGTTGTTGGTTTCCGCAAACGTCTTCACCCACACCTTCTTCGGCGTAGCGGACGCGAGCGCATCCATCATGCGGACGGGGCCCTTGCGACCCTTTCGGAGCGAGTCCAGGACGGCCAGTTTCTTCTCGACCTCGGCCTTACGGGTGTTGATGTTCTTCACTTCGCCGATGATCTTCTCCAACTCGACGATCTTGGCCTTGGCCGCCGCGACGCCCTGCTGGTGCGCCACCAGCTCGCTCTCACGGTTGTCGTACCAGAGGTAGTTGGCCACACCCGCGCCAATCAGGACCACGGCGAAGAGAACCAGCACCTGCCGGCCCATCTCGCGCTTCTTCACCGCCCGGACGGGCAGCAGGTTGATGCGAATCATCATGTGCGTCGTCTCCAGAGGGTGGTCCGGTTAGGCCAGCTTGTCGCCCGGGCGCCGCAGCGCCAGTCCCACGGCCACCGCCGCCATGGGCGCCACGTCCATGATGAACGCAGGGTCGAACTTCCGGTTGTCCACTTCGATTTTGCGGAAGGGGTTGAGAATCTCCACCGGCACGCCGGTGCGCGCTTCAATCGTCTTGAACAGCGCGGGAATCTTCGCCGTGCCACCCGACAGGTAGACCTTGCTGAAGTTCGAGTCGGCGGCGGTGCCTGCGTAGAAGTCCAGCGAGCGCTGGATTTCACCGGCAACCTGCTCGGCCACGCTAGAGAGCACCCGCTCGACGTCCTGCGGCACGACTGCGTCCGCGTCCGCGCCGTTGCCGCCAATCTTCAGCGCCTCAGCCTCCTCATAGGAGACGTTCAGCTGCTTCTGGATCTCCTCGGTGAACTGATTGCCACCGATGGTGACGTCGCGCGTGAACACCGTCGCGCCGTTGGAGATGATGTTGATGTTCACCACCGAGGCGCCCGCGTTGATGAGAACCACCGTCTCGCGGTCAGGGACGTCGTAATTGACGGAAAACATGTTCTGGACCGCGAACGCGTCCACGTCCACGACCACCGGCGCGAGCCCCGCCTCGGAAACCACCGTGGTGTAGTCGTTGATCATGTCCTTCTTGGCCGCGACCAGCAGCACGTCCATTTGCCCGGTGGCGTCGTTGCCTCCGCCGTCGAGAATCTGCGTGTCGATGTTCACGTCCTTCACATCGAACGGGATGTACTGCTCCGCCTCCCACTGGATGCTCTCCTCGAGCTCATCCTGGGACATCCGGGGCATCTGAATCTTCTTGATGATGACCGAGTGGCCGGACACGCCGATAGCGACGTCCTTGCCCTTCACCTTCAGCTCGGACATCAGGTCCTGCACGGCCTGGACGATGGCCGTGGAGTTCATCAGCGCGCCGTCAACGATGGCCTCCGGAGGAAGCGGCTTCATCCCGAAGCTCTGCAGCGCGTAGATGACCTCGCCGCGCTTGCGCTGCTCCTTGAGGAGAATCATCTTGATGGACGTCGATCCGATATCCAGGCCGAGTACCAGTTTGCCCTTCGCCATGCGTGACTCCGTCGAGAGGCAGCCAGCGTAGCACTGGCCGTCAACCCCTCCTAAAAAGTGCCTGGAGCCCGCCTGCCCTCCGGACGGACGGGAGCCTCACACTACCTTCAGCGCCGGGCCCCTCAACACCGTCGCGGAGGCCCGATTTTCCGGCCTCCGGCGCGTTCCGTCAAATGCCGGCCGATCCGTCCGGGTTCTGGACCGGCCCCGCACGTCACCCACGCTCCGCCTCGGCGTCCGGGTCGATGCCGTACTCCTTGATTTTGTAGAGGAGCGCCCGATGACTGATGTCCAGCAGCTCCGCGGCCCGGGTCCGGTTGCCCTTGGTCTTCCGCAGGGCGGCTCGGATGTAGGACTCCTCCAACTCCCGGATGGCCCGCTTCAGGGACAGGTCTCTACCATCCTGTAGCACCTGCCCCACCTGCGTGGTCCCCTGCGGCCCGGGTGGGGAGGCGGCCCACAGCCTTTCGGGCAGGTTCGCCGGGAGGATGAGCGGCTCATCCGCAAGGAGCACGGCACGCTCCATTGCGTTCTCCAACTCGCGGACGTTTCCCGGCCACGCGTAGGACTGCAGGAGCGCCTCCGCCTCGGAGGAGAGCCCCGCGACGGGGGGATCCCGGTTCAGCTCGCGGTTGAAGCGAGCGATGAAGGCCCGCGCCAACAGGGGCACGTCCTCACGACGCTCCCGTAGCGGCGGGACGCGGAGGTTCACCACGTTAAGGCGGTAGTACAAGTCCTCGCGGAACTCGCCCTTCGCCACCAAGCGGGACAGGTCGCGCAGCGTCGCGGCCACCACTCGCACGCTTACCTTCTCTACGCGGTTCTCCCCCACCGGGCGGATTTCTCCCTCCTGGAGGACGCGAAGGAGCTTCACCTGGGCGGAAAGTGGAAGCTCTCCCACCTCGTCCAGGAAGAGCGTGCCGCCATCCGCTTCTGCAAAGAGGCCTCGCTTCGCGGTGCGCGCGTCCGTAAATGCGCCCTTCGCGTGACCAAACAGCTCGCTTTCGATGAGCCCGGAGGGAATGGCGCCGCAGTTGACCGCGACGAATGACATGGGCGCACGGGGGCTGCGCTCGTGGAGTTCCCGCGCGATGAGCTCCTTGCCCGTGCCGCTCTCGCCGCTGATGAGCACGGTGGTGTCCACCGGCGCGAGCCGTGCCACCTGGCGCAGCAGTGCGTGCAACGCCGGACTCTCGCCGAGGATGTGCCCCTCCGGCGTTGACGGCAGGTTGGACTGCTTCAGCCGCCGGTTTTCTCGGACCAGCCGTTCCCGCTCCTCGGCTTTGCGGAGGACGAAGACGATTTCATCCGGTTTGAAAGGTTTCTGGACGTAATCGAACGCCCCCCAGGCAACGGCCTGGAGCGCCTGCTCCTGCGAGCCGTAGGCGCTCATCACCACCGCGGTCAACGAAGGCTGCGCCGCCAGTGCCTCACGTAAGACCGAGAGGCCGTCCTTCTTCGGCATGCGCACGTCACACAGCAGCACGTCGTAGTCACGCGCGGCGAGCTCCTTCAGCGCATCCTCGCCATCGGCCACCGCGCGTACTTCATATCCGTGCCCGGTGAGCACCAACGTGAGGATGTGCCGGATAGAGGGCTCATCATCGGCAACGAGAATGGTGCGGAACAAGGGCATGGCCGTCTCTGAGCATCATCCCCCACCCGCGCCAGAGCCGAAAGCTTCCGCGCCGAAGGGGCCTGCCTTTTCCTCAGAGTACGGGCAGGCACACGGTAAAGCGGGCACCGCCTCCCTGCGCATTTTCCGCTTCGAGGCGACCGCCCATGACCTGCGCGAGGCGCAGGGACACCGCCAGTCCCAGCCCCGTCCCTTCGCGCCCTTTCGTCGTGAAAAAGGGCTCGAAGAGGCGAGGCATGACGTCATCAGGAATGCCCGCCCCGCCATCCTCCACGAGGAGACGGACCTCGTCAGCCGTTCGCCGGGTGGAAACCCGCACGCGCCCCTGCCCCCCCATGGCTTGGGCAGCGTTGAGCAACAGGTTGATGACGATCTGTGAGAGCGGGCCGGGGTCAGCACGTGCCAGCAGCCCCGGCTCCAGTTCCAAAGAGACCGTCACGCCGGACAGCTCGGGCGCGGCCCGAACCAAGCGTACGCAAGTCTCCACCACCGCAGCCACCTCGACCGGCCCCAACGAAGTGGTGCCGGGGCGCCCCAGGTCGAGCAAGCCCCGGATGATTTGGTCGATGCGCTGCACCTCGTGGTCAATGCGCTTGAGGAAGTCCTTCAGCTCGGGCGTGTCCGCCTTCGCACGCGCGAGCGCCACATACCCTAGGATTCCCGCCAGCGGATTGCCCACTTCGTGGGCGACACCCGCAGCCAGCCTCCCGACGGTAGCCATGCGTTCCGAGGCCACCAACTCCGTCTGCGTCCGGGCCAACTGTGCATTGGACT
This sequence comes from Myxococcus sp. AB056, assembly GCF_006547365.1. Taxonomy (NCBI): domain Bacteria; kingdom Pseudomonadati; phylum Myxococcota; class Myxococcia; order Myxococcales; family Myxococcaceae; genus Myxococcus; species Myxococcus sp. AB056. The sequence continues at coordinate 13,303 of NZ_VHLB01000101.1, forward strand.
CTCGCAGGGACGTCATTTGCGCGCGCGTGAGCGCCTGCTCCTCGCGAAGCGCTTCCGCCATCCGCTGCAAGGAACGCTGGATTCGGGACACCAGCGTGCCGCCCTGGGTCGGCACCAGTTGCGACTCCCATTCCATCCGTCCGAACTGCTCCACCACCGCCTCGGTGCGCCGCAATGGACGTCCCACCATCAAGTCCAACACCACATAGGTGAGGACCGTCAATGCGACCAAGTCCAACCCCAGGATCCAGGGGAGTACGCCTCGCACGCGAGAAAGGGTCTCCTCCTCCGAGCTCCCTTCGGGCACCCACCGGCGGAGTGCATCCAGAAGGCGGAAGAGCACGGGTTGTACGGACAGCCAGGTGAGCCCCGATGAGAGGGAGCCCAGCAGGAACGCGACGCTGGCGATCCGCCACTTCATCGCATCCCCGCGCCGCTCACGGCAGGCCGCCCAGCATCATTGCGATGTCCGGAGGCAACACCCGTGACAGCCAGGGCCCCAGCAGCAGAAGTTCCAGCCCCGCGAGCGCCAGCCAGGGCCCGAAGGGAATACTGGTGCGCTCAGGCACCCACTCTTCCTCTTCGCCCTCTTCATCCAGCGGGGCATCGGGGATGGGCTGCACCAGGAGGCAAACCGGCACCAGCAACAGGCGCTTCCAGAGTGGGAGTCCCGGCTGCGTGAACTCCCAGGTCATCGTGAGTGGCTCAGCATCACCCACGGGTTCCTCAGGAGCGTTCTCTGCACGCGGGCCCGCGCGTCCCGTCAGCAGCAACATCAGGATGCCCACCACTGCGCCCTGCATGGATGCGAACAACAACACGCCCAGCAGCGAGCGCCACGACAGAAACGCCCCGAGCATGGCCACGAGGTACTTGTCCCCCGCTCCGAGTGCCTCCCGCTGAAATACCTTCCACCCGACGTACTCCATCATCCGGAAGGACAGGAAGCCCACGGCCGCGCCAACCAGGGCGTCGCGGAAGGCATCCACCCCGAGAGGAATCGCCAGGATGAGCCCCGCCAGCATGCCCGACACAGTCATGGACAGCGGCAGAATCCAGTGGTCCAGATCGATGAAGGCGAGCGGCACCAGCAACGAAACGAGCACCAGCGCCGGCACCAACTCATAGGTCCAGCCAAAGCGGCGCAAGCAGGCGAAGTACAGGAGCCCCGTCAGCAACTCCACCAGCGGGTACCGCACGGAAATGGGTGTGCGGCAGCCCCGGCAGCGGGCCCGCAGTGCCAGCCACGACAGCAGCGGGATGTTTTCGTACCAGGCCAGGACGTGCCCACACTTGGGACACCTCGAGCCCGGGCGCACGATGCTCTGATCCAGCGGGACGCGCGCGATGACGACGTTGAGAAAGCTGCCCACGCACAGACCGAGCACGAACAGGAACACGGCGAATAGGGGCCCGAAGTATCCCGGCAGGGAGGAATGCGTCACAGGGGACGCATCCTACCCGAGCTTCAGCGGAAGTCGCGCCGCTCGAACACGAGCGTGGCCAGCACGCAGAAGAGCGCTCCCCAGCCCAGTGCGTACAGGGTGGCCGAGCCTAGCTCCGCGGCCGTCACATCGATGGCATACGTGGCGCGCGGCCTGAAGTTCAGCCGCTCCAGGTTGGGCAGGGCATAGTACGTCGCCTTGCTGACCCACTGGACAAAGTCCACCTTGGACTTCGCTCCGAGGTTGTAGATGTCCGCGCAGAGATGCCCCGCGAAGTACAGCCCCGTCGTCACCAGTGCGGAGACGAGTTGGCTGGCGAAGGTGGACATCAGGAACCCCGCGCTGGTGAGGACAAACAGCTCAAGATAGAGCCCCCACAGCGCGGCCATCTGCGGCTGGGTGATGGGCGAACGATGTAGGACAAGCTCCACCCAGAACAGCAGCGTCATGGCCACCAGCAACACACCGAGGGTGAGCATGTTGCCCGCGAGCCGCGCCAGCAGGAACCTGCTTCGGGACAGAGGCTTGGACACCATCAAGAAGATGGTTCGCCGCTCGATTTCACGGCTGATGAGTCCCGACGACAAGTAGATGGAGAGGAAGACGAGCAGCAGGCTCATCACCCCAAGTCCGAAGTCGGTCACCACTCTGTCGAAGGTGCTGACAGTGACCTCGGTAACGAGCGTGGTGGCGAAGAGCAGCAAGAGAGCGAAGGCAGCAACCAGCACCGTCACCCGGTTGCGCCGCGCCTCGCGGAACCCGTTCCATGCCATGGCGGCGAAAGCCCCCATCACTGAATCTCCCCGCCTACCGTCTGCCCACCTGCCTGCTTCATCGCGTCCAGGAAGAGGTCCTCCAGCGAGAAGCGCGCAGGCTGTACCTGGCTGACGCGCCCCCCTCTATTAAGGACGGCCTGGAGCAAACCATGAGAATCAGCGTCCGGAACCCGCAACAGAACCCGGCTGTCCAACTGCTGCGCCTGCTCGTATGTGAAGCCCAGCGACTGCAACTGATCCAATGGGAGCCCGTGTACGACCATCTCCACGGAGGGAGCCTTTGTGGACACCAATTCCTGCACGCTCCCTTCCTGAACGCGTCGCCCGCCTACGAGCACCACCACGCGGTCGCAGAGGGACTCGACGTCGGAGATGATATGGGTACAGAAGAGGATGGTCGTCCCCTTCTCCCGCTCGGCAAGGATGATGTCACGCATCTGCCTGCGCCCGAGGGGATCCAGGCCGGAAGTGGGTTCATCCAGAACCAGCAAGCGAGGCCCACTGATAAGCGCTTGAGCCAGTGCAGTCCGCTGCACCATGCCCTTGGAATAACGGCGAATCTGCAGGTCAGACGCTCGGCCCATCCCCACCTCGCCGAGCACCCGCTCCACACGCTGATCCAGTTCATGGCCGCTTAGCCCAAAGATGCGACCGGCAAGCGTCACGAACTCCCGCCCGGTGAGGTACTCATAAAGCGAGGGGTTCTCCGGCAGGAAACCCACCTGACGCCGGACATGCGGCCGCTCGGGCGGTTCGCCGAAAAGCAACGCCTGCCCCTGAGAGGCTCGCACCAGCCCCATGAGAATCTTGATGGTCGTGGACTTGCCCGCACCGTTGGGCCCCAACAAGCCATAGACCTGTCCTGGCGCAATCTCCAGATCCAATCCTTGGAGGGCCTTGACCTGCTTGTTGAGGAAGAAACCCACCCGGTACGTCTTGGACAATCCGCGGATGGAGACTGGCAAGTTCGACTCTGTCGAGGCGGTCACCGTCATGGCGCATCCCCCGGGTCACCGAGCTGAATGCCGCCTGCAGCTAGATCTTCCTGCAATTCTTTTTTCTTGGCGTCCTCGTACATCTCCAACCTGTACAATCCCGATGTAGAGCGCGCGCGCCCTCGCCGGTCGATGAAAAACTGCCCCTCCAATGGGTCTTCGGGCATTGCACGTAGATAGCCCGAGCGAACCAATGCAGGGACTGTCTTGGGCAACTCACCTCGGTCTCGCTGGAAAGCACTGATGGCGTCATCAATCTGAGTCAGCACGCGCTCACGCAAGATTTCCTTGATGCGATGTTCATAGAACGCGCGCGACTCATCATCTTCCGCGCTGTCGCGTAGCATCTCGGCCATCTGCAACCCCGTATCAAAACTCCCAGCTTGCGCGTACAGGCGAGTAGCGAGATGGGCTACGTAGCGCGGGATGTCAGGGAACCGCGACAATCGCGTGAGGAGCTCAGCGGCCCCTTGATAGTCACGCTCGTACGTCATCTTGTTGTAGGCGAGTTGGAACAAGAAACGACGGTCATCGGGGAACTGAGCCAGCCCTTTTGCCAGCAGCCGAGACGACAGGTCCGTGTTCACCCACTGCTCACGCCCTAGATTGAATGGGGTTGCAATTGCGCCAAACTCGTAGACGTAGCGAAACTTGGGGTCGAGATCCGTCGCGAAGTCCGCATAGAAGAATACATCCCGGTACTCGGTGTCAGTGTTGGCACGCCCTACCTGCTGAATCGCTTGAATCCAGTAGAAGTCCGCTAAAAGCGGGCTCTGGGCTGCCCCCAAAATCTGAAGGAGTTCCCGACGGGGGAGCACGGGGCCATCCTTCGTTCGCAAGGGTTTCCCTGGCTTCTCAGCGAGCAACCCCACCGAGCACACGGCCAGCGCCAAGACCACAATCCGGATAAGCACCGCAGGCTCCTAAACGACGAAGGGCCGCCATCCTGAAGGAGGGCGGCCCAGAGAACAGTGGTCAAGCCACCGCTCATTCCACGTCAGACAACATCAGTTACCAGTGGCACCGTCGCAAGCGACATCGTTACGGGTGTTGTACGGGGTACCCGAGGCGACGTTGCCAGCCTCGGAGCAAGGACCGACACCGCCCGTACCCTCGAAGCCGGCGATCACCCAGTCATCGAAGGAAGCCTCGTTATCCGCGTTGCCCTGCGCGCCAGCGAAGAAGTTGCAGTTGGGGCACGTCTCGACGTCCGGCTGCACACCGAAGGTCGTGGTCCAGCCACCAGCACTCGCAACCGTGAACGTGGCCACATGCGGGGTCGGGTCGTCAATGACGCTGCTCGAGCCGAAGCGGAACGAGTCGTTGCTGATGCAAGGAACACCCGCGTTGGGCACCGTGATATCGGCGGCGGTGCGGTTCTCGCAGGTGCCCGCCTCAGCGGAAACGCGGTAGCCGTACCGGTTGCCACGCTCAGGCGCGAAGCCGATTTCGTTGGCGAAGTGCGAGTAGCGGTCCTTCTCAGAGAAGAACGACTTCTGCGCCGTGTACAGGGCCTTGAGGTTGGTCTTCGCCTCCGACTGCTTGGAGCGAGCCTGGAACTTGATGAAGTTCGGGATGGCGATGGCCGCCAGGATGCCGATGATGGCCACCACGATCATGAGCTCGATGAGCGTGAAGCCACGGTTGCGGGGGTTGAATCGCGAGACGCGCATGGGGATCCTCAAGGAAGGTTGCAACGGGGGGCACTGCGCCCGCTGGTAGCGTTAGCACATGATGTGCCAGCTCACTACCACGCGCTAACACCGCTGATTTCCAAGAGCTGAGGAATCCTGCGCCGCTTTCCAGGTGCAGGGCTGACAAAATTCGGCAGTGCCGCTGACGATAACTGTCGATCAGCCTACGCATCGGACGGCGCCCCGGGTTCCAGGTCGTCCGTCAAGCCGTGCTTGGCCAGGCGGTACCGAAACGAACGGAACGAAAGGCCGAGGAGTTCTGCGGCCCGGGTCTTCACACCGCCAGCCTGTTTCATTGCGGCAAGCAGGTAGCGACGCTCGCTGTCATCCAGGTGGCGTTCCAGATTGAAGCCAGCGCCAAGCCCCGGCTCGGCGCCCTCCGACGCGCGGGCAACGGGTTCCGCATCCCCTCGTACGGCAGGAGGCAGCGTGGATGGCCCAAGCAAGTCCGAGTCCGACAACGTCGCGGCACGCTCAACCATGTTCTGCAACTGTCGCACGTTGCCAGGAAACGGATACCGCTCCAGCAATGCCAGCGTCTCGGGCGCGAAACGGAGGCCAAGTCGCCCTAGTTCCTCCGCCATTCGGGAAAGGAAGTAGCCTGCCAGCAGGGAGATATCTCCTGAGCGCTCGCGCAACGGGGGCAACTCCACCGTAATCACGTTGAGCCGATAGAAGAGGTCCTCCCGGAACCGCCCCGCCTTCACCTCCGCCTCAAGCCGCCGGTTCGTGGCCGCGATGACGCGCGCCTGGAAGGGAATCTCCGCCGCGCTGCCCACCGGCTTCACCTTTCGCTCCTGGAGCACTCGGAGCAACTTCACCTGGGTGGCCAGCGGCATCTCTCCGACTTCATCCAGCATGACCGTGCCGTCCCCTGCCGCGACCAACAAACCCGAACGGTCATGGGTGGCCCCAGTAAACGCCCCTTTCACATGCCCAAAAAGCTCGCTCTCAAGTGTCCCCTCGTTCAGCGCAGCGCAGTTGAACGGGAGAAACGGTCGGGCTGCTCGGCTTCCGCGCATGTGGATGGCACGCGCCACCAGTTCCTTGCCTGTGCCGCTCTCCCCGGTCACCAGCACGGTGCTCCGGCCAGAAGCCACTTTCTCCACCAGCGACCACACGGCCTGCATCCGGGCGCTTTGCCCCACTGCACCATCAAGCCCCGGAAAGAGGCGCGCACGAAGGCCGGTATTCTCCTGCCGCAGCGTGCGCTTCTCAAGCGCCTTCTGGACGAGGAGCCGTAGCTCTTCGTTATCGAATGGCTTGCAGATGTAGTCGTACGCGCCCTCGCGCATCGCCCCCACGGCCGCGGCGGGTGTTCCGTAAGCCGTGATGAGCACCACCTCCGGCGAGCCGGGACGCGCGCGTGCGGCACGAAGAACGTCGAGCCCGCTGCCGGTCCCGAGCTTCAAATCGGAGATGACCAGGTCCACCCCATCCAAGGCCAGCAGGTCGCATGCGGCCTTCACCCCGGCCACGCTCGTCACGGCGTATCCCTCCCGCTGGAGCAACAGCTCAAGGTACTCGCGCATGGACAGCTCGTCGTCGACCACCAAGATGTGGCCGCGGGCGCCCGCCTCCCCTCCCTGGATCGCCGTCATAGCGGAAGCCCCACCACGAATTCGGTCCCCTCTTCAGGGTTGGACCGAACACGGATGAATCCTCCATGTGCCCGAATGATGGAGTGCGCAGTGGACAGCCCCAGCCCGGTGCCTCCATCCCGCGTCGTGAAAAACGGCTCGAACAAGTGCCCCATCATCTCCTCCGTGATGCTCCCCCCCGAGTCCCAGATGCGGATTCTCGCCTCGTTCTCGGCCCGCGTCAGTGCCACTTTCACGTGGCCTCGAGCCCCCGCTGCCTGAAACGCGTTGCGCACCAGGTTGATAAGCACCTGGCGGAGCTGATCCGGGTCAACGGAGACCGCCATCACCACGGGAGTGGCCATTTCGACCCGCACGTCCCGAGCCAACGGGTCCACGCGGAGCATGTCCACCGTCTCCGTTAGCAATGACGCCAGCGCAACTTGCTGGAGCACTGGCGTCGGAGGACGTGCGAAGCGCAGGAAGTCCTCCACCAACCGCGCGAGTCGGTCCGCCTCACGAATCAAGATGTTGGTAAGTTTCTGAGCCATCGCATCCCGCGCGTCCTGCGCCAGCAGTTGCGCTGACCCGCGCATGGACGCGAGCGGATTGCGCAGCTCGTGCGCGAGCTGCGCAGAGAGTGCGCCTAGGCTCGCCAACCGGTCCGCGCGCTTGAGGTCGTCCTCCATTCGCCGAAGCTGAGTGAGGTCCTGGAACACCATGAGTAGGGAGCCAGGCGCTCCATCCAATGGCGTCACGGACAGCCCCAGAATGCGCCGTTTCAGCCCTTTGCCCACCACCAGCTCGCTCCGAGGCGAACGGGGAGCTAGCCCGAGCACACCCGGCAGGAGTGCCTCCAAATCCGTCCCCACGACCTGCGTGGCATCCACCTGGAGAATCAGACAGCCTGCGGGATTGACGTAGGTGATGCGGTGCCCCGCATCACATGTCACGAGTCCCGATGGCATGGAGGACAGGATCTGTTGCTGCAGGCGTCCCAGCCGCTGAAGGTCCGCCTCACGAGCAGACAGAGCGCCACCGGCCACCGAGAGCTGGCGAGACAAATAGCCCGCCAACACGGCGATGAGCACCAGTGCCAGTGCGTTGCTCCCCAGGACGAACATCACCCGGGACGGAGGCATCAGCGCCCCAGGTACAGTCTCAAGGAACCGAGCTCCCATGACCAATGTGGCGAAGCACAACACGGACGCCGCGGCGGCCCACAGCGCACCACGCCGGTCCAAGACGACGGCCGCGCCAATGACCGACAGGCTGTAGAGGAACGTCAGGGGCGAGTCCGCGCCGCCGCTGAGGTAGACCAGCCCAGTGGCGATGACAACGTCGCCAACAACCTGCACCCAGGCATCGAGCAGCCCACCACGCCCGCGCCGCAGCCTCAGCCCCACCACCAGCGTAGAGACGTACGCGCTGACGATGACTGCGAGCGACAGGGTGTCAGCCCCGCTCAGCTCCTGAGTGGGCTGCAGGAGGAGCCGCGCAAGGGTGATGACGAGCGACAAGCTCGCGGCCACCGTACGGAACAGCACCAGCCATACGAGCCGCGACCTGAACGCGTCCCCCGCCAGGGGGCGCCCTCCTACGACCACTGCGTTACTGGATGGCGCCGGCAAGCGAGAAGATGGGGAGGTACATGCCGATGAGGAAGCCACCGACCACGCCGCCGAGGAACACCATCAGCACGGGCTCAATCATCGCAGTGAGGCTGTTGATGGCCGCGTCGACCTCGTCATCGTAGAAGTCGGCGATCTTGTTGAGCATGGTGTCCATGGCGCCCGTCGCCTCACCCACGCCGATCATCTGGACCACCATCGACGGGAACACCTTCGTCTCGGCCAGAGGCCCTGCGATGTTCTTGCCCTCGGCGATCTTCCCGCGGACGTAGATGATGGCGTCTTCCACTGTGCGGTTACCGGCCGTCTTCGCGGTGACGTCCAGCGCGTCCAGGATGGGCACGCCCGAGGAAATCATGGTCCCCAGCGTGCGGGTGAACCGAGCCACGGCCACCTTGCGGAGCACGGGGCCGAAGACGGGCATGAACAGGAACACCTTGTCCCAGAACTTCCGGCCACGCGGCTGGCGATAGCTCCACGAGAACGACGTCACGACGGCTACAATCGAGAACACGGCATGGAAGAAGTACTCCTGCGCCATGTGCGAGAAGTTCACGATCATCTGCGTCGGCCCCGGCAGCTCCGAGCCGAAGTCCGCGAACATCTTCTCGAAGACGGGCGTCACCTTCAGCAGCAGCACCGCCGTCACACCGATGGCCACCAGGATGACGATGATCGGGTAGGTCATCGCGCTCTTGACCTTCGACTTGAGCTTCTCGTTCTTCTCCCGGTACGCCGCGAGCCGGTTGAGGATGGCGTCGAGGATACCGCCCACCTCGCCTGCGGCGCAGAGCTGGACGTAGAGTTCGTCGAAGACCTTGGGGTGCTCCTTCAGCGCGTCCGCGAAGGTGCTGCCCTGCTCCACCTTGCCCTTGATGGCGAACAGCACCTTCTTGAAGGCAGGGTTGTCCATCTGGCTCGCGAGGATGTCGAGGCACTGCACCAGCGGGAGGCCGGCGTCGATCATCGTGGCGAACTGACGGGTGAAGACGAGGATGTCCTTGCCTTCGACACCGCCCAGTCCGGGGATGACGATATCCCCGTCCAGAATGCTCTTCTTGCGCACCTTGACGGGGTTCAGCCCGAGGGACTTGAGGCGCGCGTTGACGGCCTCGACGTCCATCGCCTCCATCTCACCCTTTTTCGACTCCCCGCTCTTGGTCTTCGCCTCCCAGAGGAACTGGGCGGTGGCCTTCTTGGGAGTTGATGCCGACTTCACTGCTGGGGCTGCCATGAGCTGGACCTCCGCGGGTGCCGCGCCACTCTAACCGCTGATCTCCGAATCCCGGAACTAACGACCACCCGCTCCCCCGCCTGGTCGCTGCATTCCGGGCAGGGCCCCGCCGCCACCCGTGGCCAGGATGTTGCGCAACTCCTCCGCGTCGCTAGAACGTCCGAAGGCCTCATCCTGGGTGATGAGCCGCCGCATCAGCAGCGCCGCCAGGGCCTGGTTGAAGGTCTGCATGCCGAACTTCGCCTGGCCGACCTGCATGGACGAGTAGATCTGGTGGACCTTGTCCTCGCGAATAAGGTTCCGGATTGCGGGGTTGGGCACCATCACCTCCAGCGCCAGGATGCGGCCGGGGCCGCCCGCCTTCGCCACCAGCGCCTGGCTCATCACGCCCTCCAGCACGAAGGACATCTGCGCACGGACCTGCGGCTGCTGGTACGGCGGGAACACGTCCAGCACGCGGTTGATGGTCTGCACCGCGCTATTGGTGTGTAGCGTCGCGTAGCAGATGTGGCCCGTCTCCGCGATGGTGAGCGCCGCTTCAATCGTCTCCAGGTCGCGGAGCTCGCCGACGAGCACCACGTCCGGGTCCTGGCGGAGGATGTACTTGAGGGCCGTCTTGAAGTTCCGCGTGTCCGCCCCCACCTCGCGCTGATTCACGAGGCAGTTCTTGTGCGGGTGCAGGTACTCGATGGGGTCCTCGATGGTCATGATGTGCTCATGACGCTCGGTGTTGATCTTGTCGATCATCGAGGCCAGCGTGGTGGACTTGCCCGAGCCCGTGGGGCCCGTCACCAGGATGAGCCCGCGCGGCTTCTTCACCAGCTCCGCCACCACCGGCGGCAGGCCCAGCTCCTGGAACGTCAAAATCTTGAAGGGAATGGTCCGGAACGCCGCGGCGACCGCGCCACGCTGCATGAAGATGTTGGCGCGGAAGCGCGACAGGCCCTTCACACCGAAGGACAAGTCCAGCTCGTTGTCCTCTTCGAACTTGTGCTTCTGGGCGTCCGTGAGGATGGAGTAGCAGAGCTGCTTCGTCTCCACCGGGGTCAGCGGCGCCGTCTTCAAGGGAACGAGCTCGCCGTCGACGCGGAGCTGCGGCGGAGAGCCGGTGGTGACGTGGAGGTCAGAAGCGCCCTTCTCGACCATCGCCTTGAGGAGCTGGTGCAGGTTGGCCACGGGGGGATGTCCTTCGGGGGGAGTGCGGTGGGAGGAAGGTTGACTAGAAGCGGTCCGGGGCGGTGTTTCCCACCACCTCTTCCAACGTGGTGGCGCCGTCCATCATCTTGCGAAGACCGCTCATGCGCAGGCTGCTCATGCCCAGGCGGATGGCCTCCTGCTTCAGCTCCGCGGCGGAGGCGCCGTTGATGACCAGCTCCTTGAGGCCGTCCCAGAAGGGCATGACCTCGTAGATGGCCACGCGGCCCCGGTAGCCACGGTCGTTGCAGTCGCGGCAGCCGACCTTCTCGTACATCGTGAAGGTGCCAATCTTGTCCGGCGGAACACCGGCGTCGATGAGCGCCTGCTCGTCCACGTTCTCCGCCGGCTTCTTGCACGCCGGGCACAGACGGCGCGCCAGACGCTGGGCGAGGATGAGGTTGAGCGAGGCCGTCACGAGGAACGGCTCGATGCCCATGTTGAGCAGACGGCTCACCGTGCCCGGGGCGTCGTTGGTGTGCAGCGTGGAGAGCACCAGGTGGCCCGTGAGCGCCGCCTTCACGCCGATTTCCGCCGTCTCGAAGTCGCGGATCTCACCAATCATGATGATGTCCGGGTCCTGGCGGAGGAAGGAGCGCAGCGCCGCGGCGAAGTTCAGGCCGATGTCGTCATGCATCTGCACCTGATTGATGCCGGCGAAGTTGAACTCGACCGGGTCCTCCGCGGTGCAGATGTTGGTGTCCAGGCCGTTGAGGCTGGAGAGCGCCGAGTACAGCGTCGTCGTCTTGCCTGAGCCCGTGGGGCCCGTCACCAGCACCATGCCGTAGGGCCGGTCGATGGCCTCCTTGAACCAGGCCAGCGGCTGCGCGTCGAAGCCCAGCTTCGTCATGTCGAGCTGGAGGTTGCTCTTGTCGAGCAGACGCATCACGACCTTCTCGCCGAAGAGCGTGGGACACACGCTCACGCGGAAGTCCATCTCCTTGCCGCCGCCCATCTTGATCTTGATGCGGCCGTCCTGCGGCAGGCGCCGCTCGGAGATGTCCAGCGAGGCCATGATCTTCAAACGCGAGGTGATCGCGTTGCGCAGCTTCATCGGCGGGCGCATCACCTCGTACATCACACCGTCGATGCGGAAGCGGACGCGGAAGTCCTTCTCGTAGGGCTCGACGTGGATATCGGACGCGCGCTTCTTGATGGCGTCCATGAGGATGAGGTTCACCAGCTTGACCACGGGCGCGTCGTCCGCGGCCTTGGCCATCTCATCGATGTTCTCCGTCTCTTCCTTGGTGACCTCGATGTCGTCACCGACGTCGCCGACGATGTCCTCCAGCGACGGGCCCTTCTCCGCGTAGTAGCGCTCGATGGCCTCGCGGATGGAGACCTCGGAGGCGACCACCGTCTCGATGTTGTAGCCGGTGAGGAACTTCAGGTCGTCCACCGCGAAGATGTTGGACGGGTCGCACATGGCCACGATGAGCGACGGGCCCGCGCGGTTGACGGGCACCACCAGGTGCTTCTCCGCCACTTCCTTCGGCACCAGCTTGATGATGTCCGGCTCGACGTCGAAGTCCTTCAGGTTGATGGCCGGCACGCCGTATTGCTTGGAGAGGAAGTCGGTCAGCTTCGACTCCTCGATGGCGCCCGTCTTGACGAGCGCGGTGCCGATGCGCGTGCCGTTCTTCTGCTGCTCTTCCTGGGCCTTGCGCAGCTGCTGCACGGAGATGAGGTTCTCGCGAACCAGCAGTTCACCGAGTCGACCGGACATTCGTTGATGCCTCTTCCTTGAAGAAGAAAGAAGCGGGCGGGGGCCCGCCTCCGAGCTCAAAGACGCTGGAGCGGTGCCCGGGTGATCCACACCCCATGGCACGGTTCCTGATTGCGAATTAGAGGGGAGCCGCGCGCGCGCGTCAAGGCGCCCTCGCCTGCTCCCCTGCTGTCACAAACCGTTGAACGGACACGGGAAAATTGCTCAGCTCTCCTCGCGCGCAATCACGGCGCGCGCGGCCTCCACGTCACGCTTGATCTGCCCCGTCAGCTCCACCACCGAACCGAAACGCTGCTCGGGGCGCAGACGGTCGAGGAACTGCACGCGCAGCTCCTTCCCGTACAGATCACCGGTGAAGTCGAGCAGGTGCGCTTCGATCGTCACCTCCGTGCCGCCAAAGGTAGGCTTCACACCGATGTTCGCCGCACCGCCATGCCAGGTGCCCTTTGACTCGCCCGGCAGGTGGACGCGGATGGCATAGACCCCCGGTGCGGGGCGCAGCTCGTTCTGCGTGTCCACGTTCGCGGTGGGAAAGCCGATGCCCCGCCCCCGCCCCGCGCCCGTCACCACCGTGCCGTCCAGGTCAAAGGGACGGCCCAGCAGCCGCCGCGCCGCGGACACGCGCCCCTCCAGGATGTACTCGCGAACGCGCGATGACGACGCCACCACGCCATCCACCGTGACGGGCGGAACCACGTGCACCGTGGCCCCACGCCGGGCCGCGGCCTCGCGCAGCGTCTCCGCGGTGCCGCGCCGGGCCGAGCCGTAGGTGAAGTCACTGCCCACCACGACGTGCGCGACGCCGAGCGCGTCGAAGAGCGCAGCCTCGAAGTCCGCGGGCGGCGTGCGCGCGTATTCGCGCGAGAAGGGTTGCACCACCGCGGCATCCAGCCCGAGCTCCTCGAACAGCTCCAGCTTGCGCGGCAGCAGGGTGATGAGCTTCGGCGCCAGCTCCGGCTGGAGCACCTTGCCTGGATGGGGATGGAAGGTGAAGGCGGCGGCCCGCCCGTGGCGGCGCGCCTCCGCGAAGAGGGCCTGATGGCCCACGTGCACACCGTCGAAGTTGCCCAGCGCGAGTGCCTGTCCGGCCAGCGCCCGGCCCGCGTCCGCCACCGCAGGGAAGACCTTCATGGGCTCCCGTATACTCCAGGCCTCGCGTTTTTCCCTGGCCAAACCCGTCGTCGCCGTGGTTGGTGGCGCCCGCCCATGTCCCGTCCTCGCCTGCTCCCCGAGCCCGTCGGCCTCAAGTTCGTCACCCAGGAGACCCCGCCGGACTGGGACGCCGAATTCGGCTTCAGCGGGCCGCTCGAACTGGAAATCGGCTCCGGCGCGGGCGGCCACGCCCTGGAGTACTGCCGCCGCCACCCCGAGGTGCGCTTCGTCGCCTTCGAGTGGCGCAAGAAGTACGCGCGCGACACCCAGGACCGCGCGGACAAGGCGGGCCTGCGCAACCTGCGCGTCATCGAATCCGACGCCCGCTTCATCGTGCCCCGCATCTTCGCGCCCGATTCGCTCGCCGCCATCCACCTCCAGTTCCCCGACCCCTGGTGGAAGCGCTCCCACGCCAAGCGCGCCGTGATTCAGCCCGCGTTCGCCGAGCTGCTGTACGGCAAGCTCGCACCGGGTGGACTCTTCGACATGCGCACCGACGTCCAGGACCGCGGCGTGACGATGCTCGCCATCCTGGAATCCGCTGGTTTCAAGAACCCCCTGGGTTCAGGCGTTTTCCATCCCTATGACCCGGAGGAAGTGCCCTCCACGCGAGAGCGCCGCTACCTGGCCAGCGGGGAGCCCGTGTATCGGGCGCGGCTACTGAAGCCTGCCTGACGTCGCGCCACGGGCGCGCGCCGAGCCTCTTGCATCCCAGGTACGGGCAGTGAGAATGGCGGGCAACCCCGCACCGCGCGCGGGACGACTGCACCGGGGGCGAGACATTCATGGCGGATGGCGAACGGAAGAGGACGCTGGAGGTCGCCCGCCGTGCCCCCCTCGCAGGGGAACTCAGTGGCCGCACGGTGCTCCTCGTGGACGATGACCCGGTGCATCTCCGGCACGTTCGCGACGGACTGGCCCCTCACGGTTACGTCTTCACCGAGGCCCATGACGGCGCCCAGGCGCTGTCCGCCATCCGGGAGTCCCGCCCCGACCTCATCCTCATGGACGTGGAGATGCCGGGACTGGGTGGAGTGGAGGTGTGCCGCATCATCAAGGCGAACGCGGGCGAGGACGGTTTCGGTTTCATCCCCGTGATTCTCATGACGGCCCGGCAGGCCGCGGGAAAGGTGGAGGGACTGGAGCTGGGGGCGGATGACTACCTGGTGAAGCCCTTCGACATGCTCGAGCTGTCAGCCCGCGTGAAGTCCATGCTGCGGCTGAAGGCGTTGCAGGACGCGCTGGTGGAGAAGAACCGGGAGCTGGACCGCGCCAACAAGGAGCTGGCGGCGCGGCGCGAAGAGCTGCTGGCGCTCACCCGCACGGATGCACTCACCGGACTGTCGAACCGGCGCGCCTTGGAAGAGCGGCTGAACGACGAGTTCGCCCGCTCGCGGCGTTATGGCGCGCCCCTGTCCCTGGTGATGCTGGACATCGACCACTTCAAGCGCATCAACGACAGCTTCGGCCACCCCTTTGGAGACCACGTGCTGAAGGCCGTGGCCCAGACGGCGCGGGCGCGGCTGCGGGAAGTGGACCTGCTGGCGCGCTACGGCGGCGAGGAGTTCATCGCCCTGCTCCCGGAGACAGGCCCCGCGGACGCGCTCCGGGTCTGCGAGCGGGTGCGCGACGCCATCGCCGCCCTGGAACTGGAGCATGTGGGCGGGAGTGGCAAGCCGCAGTGCGTGCGGCTGACCGCGTCATTGGGCGTGGCCACGGTGCCCTCGGGCGACCTCCCGAGCGCGGAGGCGCTGCTGCGGGCTGCCGACGCCAGCCTCTATGCGGCCAAGGGAGCGGGCCGCAATCGCGTCCATCAGCACGCCGCGTGACATGTCCGAACCTCGGGCTTTCCCCCGGCGGCGCTTTGACCTAAACCCCTGTCCCCATGCGTCTCTCCGCGACGATGCCCTGGCTGGTAGCGCTGGTCCTGCTGCTGAGCCTGGGTGGCTGCAACCGGCCGCGCTTCGGCACCCCGCAGGACGCCTACACGTCCTTCCACCGGCTGGTGAAGCGAGGGGAGCTGCAGCAGGCGTGGGGCGCGCTGTCCAAGCCCACCCAGGACGCGCTGGCGAAGCGTGCGCAGGTGGTGGGAGAGGCCTCCGGGGGTGAAGAAAAACCGGAGCCCATGGCCCTCTTCTTCGCGAATGTCCCTCCGCCTCCGGATGTTACGGAGGTCTCACTGGTCCGGGAGGAGGGAGACGTCGCGACAGTGCTCGTGCGCGCGGGAGAAAGCTCCCACGAGGTCCGGATGGTCCGTGAGCCGTCCGGGTGGAAGGTCGACCTTTCAGCATCCCTCCAGCCGTAAAGCCGGGCATGCCCGGAAAACTCGCATCAGGTAACGTACGACTGTGAACGACAGGAAGACACGGCGGGTGATTCCCGCGGTCGAAGTCATCCGGCGCCCGGCAACGACGCCCGGCACTGCCGCTCCGACCCCGACTCCGGCGCCCACGCCGCGCCCCACGCCTACCCCGCGCCCCACGGGCGTGGGGCGCGGCGTGGGCGCCGGAGTCGGGGTCGGAGC
>NZ_VHLB01000102.1:0-29103 GCF_006547365.1 Myxococcus sp. AB056
GCGCTACCTCGCCTCGGGCGATGTGCGGTGGCGCTTCCTGGGCGGGAAGCTGTACGCGGTGGGGCAGGGCGGCACGCTGCTCTTCCCGACGGCGGAAGGGACGCTGCGGCCAGGCGCCTTCGCTTCGGTGGGGCTGGGGGTGGACAATGCGCGCTGAGCGGCCTTGGGGCAGCGGGCTTGGCCTCGCGCTGGTGGTGGCCCTCCTGGCCTCCGGGTGCGCCTCGTTGCCGGCGAGGCCGGGCCAGGCGGGCCGAGGTGCAGTCCTGGCCTTCAGTCCCCTCTCCGTGCCCGCACAGGCGGCGAGGAGTGCGGCGGCGGGTGTGTACCGGGGGGAGGAGCCAGGCTCCGCGGAGGGGCCGTCCCTGCCGGCGCCGATGGGCTATCGGCGCGGGCCCTTCGGCAGCCCTGTTGGCGAGGAGGGGGCGGGAGGCGAGAACGCAGAGGAGGGCAGAGCCTTCGTCTGCGGTAGCGAGGGCGTGCCCGAGGGGTGGCCTCACCTCGACTCCAGCCGAGAGGTGCTGGAACTCTTCCTGGCGTGTGCCTCGCCCGCGGAGTTCGTGGCCATGCAGCGCGGGGTGGACATGCCCGCGCTGGTGCAGTCCCTCACGGACTGGGACGCCGTTCGCCTGGGGGCCCTGGGGCCGATGGACGCGCCGGCCTCAGCCGTCCTCAGCCGCAAGCGGGCGGCTTTCCTCGTCACGTCCGTGGAGAAGTACGGCGTGCCGTACTCCGAGGTGCTCGCCCTCTTTGTCCTGCACGCGGCCTTCGACGACGAGGTGCGCGAGGTGGTGCAGCGGCTGGCCCGCGACAAGCAACTGGGGGAGACGCTGGGCAACATGCCCGTCGTCCGCGAGGAGATGAAGCGGCGGGGCCTGGCGCTGGAAGGCTTCCCGGAGCGGGGGGAGCAGGCGCGCGACGTGCTGCGCGGGATGGCCCGCGCAGGCCGGGACATGCTCTCCAGCAGCCCGGCGAGTGTTGAGGCCCAGTACTCGGACCTCATGGCGGCGAAGCGCAGCCAGCTTCCCCCTCCGTACCAGGACGCGCTCGACGAAGTGCGCAAGGCGCTGTCGGCGAGGCACTACGCGCCAGGAAGTGTCGCGGCCGGAGCCTTCGACCACCTCACTTTCGGTGTGCCGGTCGGCTTCTACCACCTGGTGGCTGGGACGGGGCACGGGGCGTACTCGCTGGCGCAAGGCAAGTACGAGCAGGCCACACGCGAGCTGGCGCCAGCCGCGCTGATGGTGGCGCTGTATGCCGGGGGCAAGGGTGCGCGCGCCCTGGTGGAGTCCAACTCCGGTGGGCGGGCGAGTCTGCGGAAGCTCGCGGCATCGGAAGTCGAAGCGCTGAAGGCCGTCGTGAAGGAGCTGGAGGAGCTATTTGGCCCCGACGCAGTCCGTGATGTCGTCGCCATGTTCCGGGGCGAGCGCAAGGTCGCCTTCATCGCGGCGACGGAGGGGCCGGCATTCGTCATTGCCCTCTACGAAGCTCGTGGTGACGTGGCGAAGGCCCAGGCCGCGCTGGCCGTGCGCAGCGCGGAAGCCGCCAAGGTAACGCCGACGAAGGGCGTCCCGGAGCGCGCTCCCGAGGCTACCCCCGCTCGGGGCGCTGCACCGAAGTCACTGCGGGAAGTGCCGACAAAGAGGAGCGCCTCGAAGCGACGCGGCAGCTCGGGTCAATTCTCCCAGAACGCAGAGATTTCCGCTGCTGAGGCCGTGAAGGAGAAGCTGCGCCAGGCTGAACTCGAGGCTGCGGACGCACGCCTCCCGAAGGATGTGCAGTTGCTGCGGAAGCTGGCACCGAAGCTGAATGAACCGCCCCCAGGAGTCAAACAGGGGGCCTCGCTCTGGCGGGACTATGTGGCCTACCGCAAGAACCGGCTGAAGGAAATTCGAGATGGCGAACCCGTCAAGGGGCCCCTGGTTTGGGAGGGCTACCAAGCGATGCGTGATCGCTATGCCCGGGGCATGGCGTTCGAGCGGAAGATGGTCGCGCTCCTGGAGGAGGATGCGGCAAAGCCGCAGGTCGAGCGGACGTGGCTCAAGGACTTCGACGAGCCGCACATCGAGACACACGTCGGAGTCGCGAAGGTGGATTTTCGCTATGCGGACGTGCTCGTCATCGAAGGGCGGCCCACCCCGGGGCAGCCCCCTCGGGTGGAGACGTTCAGCTTCAAGAGTCGAGACCTCAGATTCCTGAAGAGTCAGGAGGTGGAAGTTCGGGTGAATACGGATGCGAGCAATGCGATGAAATACTACGGTGGGTCGCTGAGGATTCTGCGGGAAGGCATGCGGCAGCAGGCCGATGTTCGGAGGGTGCGCCTTATCTATGAAGGACCGGAGCTTCTGCCAAAAGAAACGAAGTTGTTTACCGACGCGGCAAGAACGGCAGAGAGGAAGATCAAGGGCGTGGAGGTAGAGCATCAATGAAGTTACTGACAGTGCATGATTTGAATAAGGCCGATAGCTTGAGCTTCACCTTCGAGGGGAGCTTCGACGCGACCCAAGGAGTCGAGCGCGCATTGACGCCCCTAGTTGATGCTCTTGAAAAGCATGCTGAAGGCTGGATGCCAACGGTCGTCAAGTCTGGGCGGAAGCGAAAGTATTCCCGAGAGGCCGTGTGGCGCGCGCTGGAGGAACGGCGCGATGAGTATGGTTCAATCATAGGGCTGTACCGACCAGAGAATCCCGCAGTGTCGCTCGTGTTTAATTTTATACTCACGCAAGATGAGTCCAGCTTCCACTCCCGCCTTGATCTGCAACCGCTTCACTTCTTTTCTGGGGTGGATGCCTGCCGCACTCTTGTTGCAGTGGCTCGTGCCTGGGCTGCCCGGTACTCGGTTCCTTACGCATCGGCTCACAGCATCGCAGACGAGCAGTTGGCCGGATCCCCTTGTTTTGGCCGAAAGGAACGAGATGCGCGAAGGGATGGGTTCGACAAGATTTATGAGCTGTTCTGGCTGAATGTCTTCGGCCCCAAGCTCGTGGAGAGCGTAGGCCGTGAGCGGATGCTCTCGACTCCGGCACACCTTGTGGAGGAGCTTCCCAACGGCTCCGTCCTCCTGGTGCTATGGCCCACTGCCGCCGAGTTCGCCAGCGAGGAGGCTCGCGTGGCCCAGGCCCGAGCCCACGTTCACCTGCGGCCAGACCTCGACTTCGACACGGTGCTGCGCAAGCTGCGGGAGCGCAGCGCCGCGCTCGTGCCCGTCGAGCCGCGCTTCCACCCTGACGTGGCGCCGTTCCTCTCGCGGCTGCCGGACGAATTCGCCATCAGCGAGCGGCAACGGAAGATTGCCGAACTCAACGCATTCCGGCCGCCGGTGCCAGAGGAGTGGCTCCCAGTCGCCCATCCCTCGGATGTGGAGAAGCCGAAGCGCGTCCTCGAATCCTACGGAGACTTGTCCGAAGGACTCGTGGCAGCACTGCACACCAAGGTGCCCTCCATCATGGACGAGACGGCCGAGTCCCTCACGGACTTGGACTTCTACTTCTGGCGGGACAACTTCCCGGAGCGGTACAAGCGCGAACTCATCGACAGTCACACGGCCCCTGCGCTGGGGGCCTACCTGGGGGACGTGCTGGTGCGGCGTCTGGGCGGGACGTGGGTGCTGAGGGCGAAGATGGAAGAGTCCCAGGTGCGGGTGGGCAAGCGCGTCTGGCTGCCCTTCCTCCGCGCCCGTCGGTACATGCAGTCCCGCCAGTCGCTGTTGGACTACTCGCTCACGCAATTCTTCCATGAGGTGGAGCGGTACAGGCCCTGACGGCGGCGGCTGGGTCGGGCTGTGGGGATCGAGGCAGAAGCAGGAGGAGCAAGGGCGCGTGCCCGCAGGCGCGCCTGGCGGCTCCTGCCTCACGCGCCGGTACACGACGTCCAGTGCGTTGCTGCTGGACCATTCACCCCCCCCCAGCCCTCCTGTGGGGAAACGGTTCCTGGGAGACGCGGTGGGTACCACGGTGTGAATGACTGTCGTTTCTTGCGTGGGGTTGAGTGTGAAACATCCAGGGATGTCGGCTGTTGTTGGCATGGTCGCAGGCTCCATGGGCGCAGTCTGGCTCGCGTGGAAGCCTGAAGAGCGGACGATGGCGTGGGTCCAGACCGCGTTGCTTCTCGCCATCTTCATCGCCTTCATTGGCTACAAGTCATGGAGATTCCGGCAGTGGGCGGCGCTCTGTGAGCGGGGGGCCGCGCTGCTTGATGCTGGCGACCTCGGAGCTGCCCAACGCGCGCTCGAAGATGCCGATGGCTACGCCCTCCGCCCTCCGGAGCGCGTACTGACGCGCTTCCACCTTGCGTTGTGTGCGTTGTTCCAAGGGCATGTGGACGCCGCACGCGCGGTACTCTTGGCGCTCTCTCGTGGGTGGCGTACCAAGGAAGTGCCCGACGTCTACGTTCGTGCCCCCGACATGTTGGCGGCATGTCTCGCCCTCCAAGGAGACTTGGTCGAGGCACGGCAATGGCTGGAAGACGCCCATCGTCGCCGCGGGCCAGGCGCTGCGAGCTTCTCGTTAGGGGAACTGCTCATCCTGTGCCGAGAGGAACGTCACGGTGCGACGGTGCGTTTGCTCGACGACCGTCGAGAGGCGATTGAGAAGTCCGGCGTCCTTATCCGCAATCAGCTTCGAGTTATTCGGGCTTTCTCCTGGGACGCGCTCGCCATGGAGACGGGCGGCACCCCGGACGAGGAGCTGAAGGGCTTGGAGCCAGTCCGGCCTGGAGAGTTCAACTACCTTGGCGCCCAGTGGCCTCGAATGGAGGCATTCCTCCGTGCTCGCGGCCTGAGCGAGAAGGAGGCCGCATGACGTTGCCATGTGGCCTACCAGCGGCTGCGCACGAACACGTCCAGCGCGAATGAAAACGGAAACCCCAGTGTGCCGAGGAACACCGCAGCCAAGGCATGGCGGCGTTCAACATCCGGCGCCTGTCCGGCCCTGACTGCGCGTAGGTGCTTCCATCCCAGGAAGGCTCCCGCGAGTGCGCATGGGAACAGGACGAGTCCGAGGCAGGAGAGGGCAAGGACTCCCCAGGCATGAGCCGAGACCTTCTGCGGGACGGCCGGCCGCAGCTCGAGGCACGGGCCACAGTAGACGGTAGCCACGGCACTTCGAACGCATTGGAGGCACACGAACGCCCCGCAGCGGTGACAGGTGTCGATGGCTGCCTGTTCCTGATGAAGGTGACAGCGGGGGCTGTCAGACCACCTCGGCTGCATTGCTACCTCGCCCAGTGCGGGCCTGTTCGTATGGTGCCGCGAACGGCGGGAGCCTGGGCGAATTCATACCGCAGTGCGGAGCGCATCGCTGGTGTGCGAGGCATTCAGAAGAAGCGGCGCGGGAGTTCTCGCTCTCGGCATTGAGCTCCTCGGTTGGCGCCCCGACGGGGCGTGGCACGTCTGTCCATACTCCCAACGGGCCGGGTCGCCTTTGACTCTTGCAGTCAACTTCCCTACTCGGTTTGCAGACCTGTCGGACTGAACAGGGAACCTCTGTGCTGAGCGCCCCTGCTGGGGCCTGCCACGGAGGCGTCCATGGGAATGCATGGGAGTTGGGCCGTCGTCTCGTTGCTGCTGCTGTTGCCCGGGGCCGGAGGGGCGCAGGAGGCCAACACTCCAGAGGACTTCGACGCCACCGTGCGCAGGCTGGAGGAGGCCATCTCCGACAACTCTTCCGACGAGGAGGAAGAGGGAGAGGCTCAGCCCGAGAAGGAGGCTTCTGCACCCGCGGCGCCCGACTCGGCACCTCCGATGACGAACCTGCTGCGCATGGACGCGGCGACGTGGACGTTGCTGCCTCGGAGGGGCGCGGGCACCGAAGAAGGCTTCTTGCAGGTGGAGCCCATGGTGGCCTTGGGGAAGGGGGAGTCGTTCCGCCTCATTCTCGGGGCGCCGGTACGACTGCGGCTGTGGGGTGGAGGTGAGGGCGCAGGCCTCGTGAGGAAGGAGGACTGGGACACGCTGTCCGACTGGGGGCAGGTGGTGCGCCTCTTCATGGTGGGAGGGGATACGCCCAACTCGATGTGGCTGGGCATGATGGAGGGTTACTCCCTCTTGTCCGGGCACCTGGTGCGGCGCTACGGCAACCGCGTCAACCCCGACTACGACCCGGCCGGCGTCATCGCGACGGGGACGCTGGGGCCGGTGTACGCGGAGGCCTTCGCCTCGGACGTGCTGAGCGCGCGCCTGGCGGGGGCTGAAGTAGCCCTGGACGTGCAGCACGTCCTCTTCGGCCGCCCCCCTGTCCCGGGGCGGTACACGCTGGCGTTGTCGGCGGTGCATGACTGGGGGAGGGTAGGCGGCACCGCGCGGCCCATGACGCTGGCGCACCTGGACGCCACCGCCGTGGTGCTGCGGCGCGGGCGCAAGGGGCAGAGGCTGGAGGCGCACCTGCTGGGCGGGTGGGGTGGACGCCCGAGCGAGGGCGGAGCCTGGGGCGCGGTGGTGGGCGTGGGCGTGGATACGCTGACGCCGACGGTGGACATGCGCGCGCGCCTGGAAGGCCGCCTTCAGCGAGGAGGCTTCCGTCAGGGCGCCTTCGGCCCGGACTACGAGTTGGCGCGCTTCCAGGTGGCGGGCCCGGCCTCCGTGCCGCTGGCGGAAGTGTCCTTCCCGGAGGGGGCTTCGGCCTACGGGGAGGTGATTCTCGGCTGGGACGCGGTGCGGCTGAGTGGCATGCGCCAGCGACACCTCTTCCTCTCCCTGGGGGTGGAGGCCTTCTCCTGGGGCCGGGTGGACGTGGACGGGCGTGTGGATGCGCAGCTCTTCCACCGCAACCTCACGGTGGGCGTCGGCGGACTGGCGACGGCCATGGGCCAGCCAGGGGCGCGCTATGTCGTCTCGGGAGAGGCCCGGTGGCGCTTCCTGGGGGGCAACGTCTACGCGTTGGGGCAGGGCGGAACGCTGCTGTTTCCCACGCCGGAAGGGACGATGCGGCCGGGAGCCTTCGCGGCCGTGGGGCTGGGGGTGGACAATGCGCGCTGAGCTATGGCCGTGCGGCGTGGTGGGCCTGGTGCTGTCCCTGGCCCTCCTGACGTCGGGGTGTGCCTCGCTACCCTCACGGGCGGGCCCTGGAGGCACCCTGGCGTCCGTCTCGGGCGCGACGCCCCTGGTGGCCTTGGGGCGCGGTGCTGTCGCGAGTCTCCCCGAGGACGACGCCCACGAGGACTTCGACGCGGAGTCCGCGGACGGACCGCTTCTGCACCGCCGCCGGGCCACGCCGTCTCCCCCGAATCCCGGAGGGGGAGAAACGGCGCCCCTGCGTGTGGTGGGGGCCCTGGAAGGTGTGTGCGGGGACGTCCCCTCGGGCTGGCCGCACCTGGACTCGGAGGACGAGGTGCTGGAGCCCTTCCTGGCGTGCACCACGCCAGCGACCTTCCTGGCCTTGCAGCGCCAGGCGGACATGCCCCGGCTGGTGGAGGCCCTCTCGGACTGGAACGCCGTCCGGCTGGGCGCCCTGGGCCCCCTGGAGGCCGAGGCAGCCCGCGTCCTCCTCAAGAAGCGCGCAGCCTTCCTCGCCACCGCCGTGGAGAAGCACGGCCTGGCCAAGGCGGAAGTCCTCGCCCTCTTCGTCTTGCACACCGCCCACGACGACGAGGTGCGGCAGCTCTTGCGCCTGCTGGCCAAGGACAAGCTGCTGAGGCGCGCCCTGGGGGCCATGGAGGTGGCGCGCGAGGAGCTGAAGCAGCGGGGCATGGTCCTCACCGACTTCCCGGAGCGGAGCTTCCGCGGTGGCGACATCGCGCGCGGGCTGGGACGGGCCGTGGATGACGTCGCGGCCTCCATTCCCCTCGTCGGCGGAAGCCGGAGCATCGATGCATCCGCGCTGCCCGCGCAGCTTCCACCGCCCTACCAGGACGCGTACCGGGAGGTGGAGAACGCCCAATTCCTGGGGGCCTTCGCGCCCAGCAACGTGGCCCTGGCGTCCTTTGACTCCCTCACCTTCGGCGTGCCGCTGGGCTTCTACCACCTGGTGGCGGGGACGGCGCAGGGCAGCGTCTCCCTCGCCAAGGGGGAGTACGAGGAGGCCACGCGACAGTTGGCGCCCGCGGCCCTCATGGTGGGCCTGTACGCGGGAGGGAAGGGGGCGCGCGCGCTTCGTGAAGCGGGCATCTCCCGGCTGGAGCGCGCTCGCCTCCAGGCAGCGGTGTCTAGCGTGGAGTCGTTGAAGGCCGTGCTGGAGAGGTTGGAGGCGCAGATAGGGGAGAGCGGCGTGGGAGAATTGGCTCGCTACCTCCAGCAGAGCGGGGAGTCGGCCCGTCTGGTGGCGGAGTGGGGCGAAGCCGGCGCGCTGGCTCTTCACGAGACACGAGGCAACGTCGCTCAGGCACAGGCCGCATTGGCCGTGAGGTACCGAGAGCCCCCGAGTGCCGCGTCCACCGGAGGGGGCTCCGGGAGAAAGGGCGGTACTCGGCCCTCCATGCCTCCCGAGGCGGCTGGCCTCCCTGCTGAGGTGGCGGAGGCGAAGTTCAAGCAGTTGGAGGCGGAGTTCCCCGGGGAGCGCCTGTCGATGGATGTGGCGGAGCTGACGAAGCACCGTGAGGCTCTGCGGAGGGCGGCTCCCGCAGAAGTCATTGCGGAGCCCCTCTGGGCCGACTACGTGGCGTACCTGGAGACGCGGGCCGCGGAACTCAAGCAGAGGATTGCGGAGAAGGGGCCGCTGAAGTGGGCTGGCTACCAGCTCCTTCGTGACAGGTACGCCCGAGGCTTGGATTTCGAGCGGAAGATGGTCGCCATCCTGGAGGCGGACGCGGCCCTGCCGCGGGCGAAGCGGAAGTGGCTCAAGGACTTCGACCGGCCCCGTATCGTGACGCACGTGGGGGTGGCGAAGGCCGACCTTCGCTTCGCGGACGTGCTCGTCATCGAGGAGGGCACCTCTGCTGGCCCGCAGCCCCGCGTGGAGACGTTCAGCTTCAAGAGTCGGGACCTCAGTCTGCTGACACCGAAAGAGCTGGCTTCGCAGATGGTTGCAGACGCCAAGAACGCTCGGAGGTATTACGGCGAGACGCTGGACATCCGCAGGCCAGAGCTTAGGCGGACGGCAGAAGTGAAGAGAGTTCGTTTGGTCTACGAGGGTGGTAAGCTCAGGCCTGCTGATGCTCGTGAATTGAAGACTGCCTTGGAGGCCGTTAAGGACGAGGTCGAAGGAGTGGAGGTTCTGTTCCCATGAAACCGCTGACCCTGAGAGACTTGGACGCCAAGGACAGCCTGCGGCTTTCTTTTGAGGGAGCTTTCGACCAGCAGGCCGCCCTAGAACACGAGCTTGCACCTTTATTTCAGGCGCTTGAAGAGAATGCCGGCGACTGGATGCCGGATGTTATTGAGGGGAAGCGGAAGCGTACATACTCGCGTGGTTCAATATGGAAGGCGTTGGCTGAAGAGCGGCGGGATAAGAGTACGTCTATCGTATTGCACCGCTCGTCGTTTCCGGCTGTGTCCATGACGACCTACGTCGGGATTGCCACCCGTCGGCCACGGTTGAGCATCAGCCTCTATGTTCAACCAATATCGTTCTTCTCAGGTCTCGAACGCTGCCGCCTGTTCGTGGAGATGGTCAGAGCCTGGGGCATAAAACATCCTGCCGCCTATGCAATGGCGCATAGCATGGCTGATGATCAGTTGTCTGGCGCCCCCAGTTTCGGCCGGGATGATGAGACCGTTTATAGAGACGGATTCGATAAGGTCTACGAGCTATATTGGCTTAACCTCTTCGATCCGAAGCTGGTGGAGTCCGTAGGCCGAGAGCGAATGCTCTCGACGCCCGCGCATCTCGTGGAGGAACTCCCTAATGGCTCCGTCCTCCTGGTGCTGCGGCCCACCGCCGCCGACTTCGCGAGCGACGAAGCGCGTGTGGCCCAGGCCCGCGCGCATGTCCACCTGCGGCCGGACCTCGACTTCGACACGGTGCTGCGCACGCTGCGGGAGCGCAGCGCCGCGCTCGTACCTGTCGAGCCGCACTTCCACCCCGACGTGGCGCCGTTTCTCTCGCGGCTGCCGGACGAGTTCGCCATCAGCGAGCGGCAACGGAAGATTGCCGAACTCAACGCCTTTCGGCCACCGGAGCCGGAGGAGTGGCTCCCGGTCGGCCTTCCCGCAGATGTGGAGAATCCAGAGCGCGTCCCCGAATCCTACGGAGACCTGGCCGAGAGCCTCGTGGCTGCGCTGCATACCAAGGTGCCCAGCATCTTCGACGCGACGCCCGAGTCCCTCACGGACCTCGACTTCTACTTCTGGCGGGAGAACTTCCCGGAGCGGTATGAGCGGGACCTCATCGACGAGCACACGGCTCCGGCGCTCGGGGCCTTCCTGGGCGGCATGCTGGTGCGGCGGCTGGGCGGCACGTGGGTGCCGCGGCAGAAGCTTGAGGAATCCCAGGTGCGCGTCGGCCAGCGCGTCTGGCTGCCCTTCCTGCGTGCCCGCCGGTACATGCAGTCTCGCCAGTCGCTACTGGACTACTCGCTCACGCAGTTCTTCCATGAGGCGGAGAGGTACCGGCCCTGACTGGGCGAAGGTGAGCATGCCGGCGGCGGTTGCTGGGTGGGGTCGATAGCTACCGCCGCAGTCGTCGTGCTAGGCCCTTGAGGCGGGCGGCGTCAGTGACAACACCGCGCCAATCGCCCATGTCCATAGCGGGCGCCAGTCAAGGCCAGGAGCGGCCTTCGCCTCGTGCTGTGCCACGGCTTTCTCCAGGGGCATCCCCGGTGGCAGGTGCATCGTCACGACGTGAGCGGATCTCCCTTCGCCAGTGAGCGCCTCCAGACACAGGCGCCAGAGACGTGGCCCCGACTCTTCAACAATTAGGAGGTCGGTCGCCGTCCATTTGGCACCGTCGCTGTCGGGTAGCTCCAACCCAACAACGTCAGGAGGCACTCCAATGTGCAGCGCGCGGACGGGCAGTCGGACGTCCTCACAGGTGTATCCGTGGAGTTCCGTACCGCGCAGCGATGCGGCGAGGGTAGGGGAGACAGTGTGGCTGGTTTGTCCCGTGGCGTCGTAGACCAGCCGCATCCAATACTGCGCTGCGCGCCGCTGGAGAAGGGAGAGCATTCCCACGTCATCACCTATGACGAGGAGTACGGTCTTGATGAATTGGTCATCCTGCGTGGCTTCTTGGAGCCGCGCGAAGCCAGTGCGGCGGGCAGCGTCTTCCAGCGCGAGAAACGGGAACTGAAAGGCTATGTTGTTGGCGTCTTTCGAAGTGAGGCGTCCAGCGCGAGCGTCCTTAATGATCGAGTCGAACGCGACTTGGGCGTCGCCGAGGGCCCAGTATCGCCGGGCAGGTTCAGGTACGAGGGGCTGAGAGAGGATATCCATAGGGCAGGTATGGTCGCGGCTACTCGAATTTGTAGCCTGCGGCGATTGCGGCGGTCACCAGGGGGTGGTTTTCACGGGGCGACAGGGGGCCGACATCATCTGGACGCAGGACAGTGCCCCCCTCATCGATGACGACCACGTCGCCGCCACGCCGTGCGATGACGCCGCGCCTCGCCCCCCATTCCTCTCCTGCCATGAAGCGCATGGCTCCGACGAGCCCGCTCGGTTCGGAGTCTGGAGAGCCCGGCTGAGCCCACCAGATGGGCAGCTCGGACAGCGCAGCATATGCCTGTTCCCGTTCATCCCAGTGCTCCAGGAAGTACGCACCTGCCAGCCGGCGACATTCGTCGAGCGCAATTTCGTGATTCGTTTGGGGCTGCTCCTGGTGCTCCAGCACGCCGACGGGAACCCAGCCCTCCTTGGTTCGCGCCCACGCGGCCAGGCCCTCCTGCTCTTGTGTCTGGGCCGGGGAGGCCGCCATTTCAGCGTCGGTCAGGCTCTTGTCTCGGAGGAGGGTTAGCAGCGCCCAGCGGAAGTCCGAGGCATCGAACACCCTGCCGTTCAGCTCGCTCTGGACCCTCTTGGGCATTGGGCATTCCCCGTGCGGCATGGAGGCCCTGCCGCTCATCGGAGGCACAGTAGCGAGCCCTCCGTGGGGCGTCGAGGAGTTGCCGACCGCCCGGGTCTAACCCCTGAGTGGTATGGACCAGGAGGCTCGGCGGTGCCTTCGAACGCGTCGCGCCCGAAGGCATGGACCAGCGGCCTCTGGAGAGTCTCTGCCCGCGGGCGGAGGCAGAGACGTGCGGGCCCGGAGCGATTCTTCGAGGCGGTCTTCGGCGACCAGGGAACTCGTCAAGAGTTGGAGTGCCCGCTTGACGAGGGGAGTAGGGAAGGCGGCATCATCCTAATCTTCTGCCCGGACTAAGACCCAAATGTCGATTCCCATCACGAGCACTCCTGCCTATACGTACCAGTACGAAGCGGACGTCTGGTTCTTTCTGCTTCACGCAGAAGAGCCTGCGTTGGCGCTGGTGAATGAGCCTCGAGGGGGCGAGGATGCGGAAGCCACGTTTCCGACTAAGTCCTGGAAGGTGGAAATCCAGAGCAAGAGCGAGCGAGGTGACCTGGAT
The DNA here is from genome assembly GCF_006547365.1 of Myxococcus sp. AB056. Classification (NCBI taxonomy): domain Bacteria; kingdom Pseudomonadati; phylum Myxococcota; class Myxococcia; order Myxococcales; family Myxococcaceae; genus Myxococcus; species Myxococcus sp. AB056. The sequence goes on from NZ_VHLB01000102.1 coordinate 12,430, forward strand.
CTTCCCCTCCTGTTGGAGTGGTTGTGGAAATTTCCCGACCGAGAGGCTTCCAATTCGCTCCTCGAACGGTTGCTCTCCAATCCGCAGAGCAGCGCGCTTGTCGTCGCGGGCGGGCGGTGCACCGATTCCATCCGGAGGTTGGTCTCCGACGGCACGAATACGGTGGGCGAGCGTGATAGCGGACTCGAACGAAAGGAGGCGAATGAGTTTCTGGGGAAGGTCTTGGACGTCACTGGACTGCCGGCAGGAACCGAGCTGGAGAAGAAACGCCTCGCGCATCGTTCGGCCCTGCGCCTGAACATTAACGACGTCTTTCGTCTCACCCGGCGCATCCATATCTTTGAGGAAGTGACGCGCGAGCGCATCCAGGCCGAATGCCGGCGGTTGCTCGTCCTGTATCGCGTGCCGGCGAGCCAGGCCGACCACGTGTTCCGGCAGATGGTGGACTACGTCCGAGAGAAGGTCCCCGACCGCGATGACGTGGCCCCTGGACTTCGGAAGATTTTGTTTGAGAGCGCCAGGTCGCGCGTCTTCAACGATGACGCGGAGCACATCGAACGGCCGGAAGAGAGGGCGCTGCTCGACAGGCTGAGGGACAAGCGCGTTCTTCTGCTCACCGGTCCCGGCCGGTGCGGAAAGACATTCCTTGCCAAGTGGCTTGCCCAAGCTCAGCAGAATCAGGGGTTCGAAATCGGGCGGGGCGATCCGCAGGAGGCCACCCGTTTTCTTCTTTGGGCGGGTGAATATGACCGCCTGTTCATCATCGAAGGTGCATTCGAGAAGGCGGCCAAGTCGGGAACCGTCCATCAGACATGGGAAGCGGTGGAGCAGGTGATCCGCGAGCTGCCGGAGCACTGCCTGCTTATTGTCACTGCGTCGAAGGAGTCGCTGCGCGACTTGCTGGACGCAGACGGTATTCCGACTCCGTTGGAGGGGTTCCCCTGGGTAGATCTCACGGTTCGGGATCCCACGCTCGCGGTTCGGATCTGGCAGAAGCACGCGGAGCTCGCCGGGCTTTCAGAGGTGGAGCGCGAGCGGTACTCCGAACACTTGCGCTCGCTCGCTCCTGACTTCCTCGTGCAGCCGGGGCAACTATGGCACCTTGCCCGCAACTTTCCCAAAGGCGAGACACGCCTGGAGGACTTGGACAGTATAGCGCGTGTCAATGCTATCACGCTGGCGGCCGAGGTTCGTCCCATGCCGGAGATGGCCCGGCTCGTGCGTGCGCTCGGCATCAGCACGACCGCGATGCGACCAATCCATCTGGATGACCTAGCCTTTCTCATGACGGATCGAGAAGACCGGCCGGGGCTCGACAAGTCGAATGTCGGCGGGCTCGTGTCGGGCGAGAGCGAGCCCCCCTTTCCATCCTACTCGCCTCCGCCGCGGTTGCCCGATCCGTATTCGGCTCTTCTCGACGAATTGGAGCGCAGAGGTTGGATCCGCCGCGACGGAGATCTGCTCCTCTTCGCGCATCCGGACTACGAGGAGGCGGCCCGTATTCTGTTGGCGCCGTTGCCCCATGGGCAACGGCGTGACCTATGGTCGATGCTGGAGCGGGCCACGGCGGGGCTCGGGGTGAACGCCGCACCCACGGCGACGAGGGGGCTTGCGCGTCTATTCGAGAAATACACGTCGGAGGACGACCGGCAGCAGCTTCTTCGGATCGGGCTCGGCGCGTTGCACTCAATCTTTCCTGCAGTCTCGGACGAAGCCCTCCTGTTCTTGCTGTTTCAGCATTCGCAGTTGGACAAATCTGACCAGAAGAAGGTCTGGAGATGGCTTGCCGACGGCGGACGAAGTGGCGCCTTGGTGTCTTTTCATAGAGGTCAGGCGTGGGCTCCGCCGCAAAAGTCCTGGGACGAGCTGTTCCGCGACCAAATGCACGAGGGCGATGCTCTCTCTCCCGCCGAGCTTGATACACCCGAGAAGGTGTGGAGGGCGCTCCAGGGTTCCACCACCCTTGCTGTGGTAGAGCACGGCCTGCGCTTCCCGGAGGTCTTCATCCGGGCGAAAGCCGCGAAGCGGTACATGTCGCTCGCCTCGCAGGAATCGGAGAGAGCGTGGAGCGCGATACTGGATGACCACCCGCTCGTACTCGCCGCCGCATTCAAGGGAGCGATTCGCAGCTGGCCGTCCTATTCTCCGGAGTTGCGGCAATTCTTCCTGGAGGGGCTTACGCGGGCGGCATCCGTCCCGACCGGCGCTGCGGCGCTCTCCGGGAAGATGTGGCGTTTCGAGTCCGAATGCGAAGTGGGACCCCCCGAAGATCAGGGCGAGCGGTGGCGGCTATGGGGCGCGCTGCTACCAACGTTTCTGGACGCCGCGCCGCCGCTTCGCTGGACGCTCGGCGAGGACACCATCTACGGGTTGTTCCACAACGCCCGGAAGTATCTGTCCCAGGATAGCCAGCGCAACATGTGCTGGGCTTGGCTCCGTTGGGTGAAGAGGGGGTTGCGGGAAACGCTCCCCGCCGGGGACACACTCGCGGTCGCTGACTTCCTACTCAAGATCGTTCCAACGGACTCGACTGAGCGTGGGGCGTTGCTCCCTGAGTTGTTGCAGCACGAGGACACTGGGTTCACGCTGATTAACGTCAGGGCATTCATCGAACGCTGGGACAAACTGTTGCCTGTCGAGCGTGATGCCGTGCTTGCTCTAGTAAACGGGACGCGAGGGGATCGGCAGTGGATCCGCGCGGTTGCCCTGACGAGTCGGTCCGTGCCTCCCTCTCTTGTGGAGGCGATTTGCGGGCGGGCGGATGGGCTCGGCTTGTCACCGGTGGAACTGGAGAAGATCGTTTCGCCGGAACTCTTCATGCGTTGTCTCAAGGTCTCTTTCGGGAACCCGCAACCTCTGTGGTGGCTGGGACTGCAGGGCGGTACCCACCCGGTCTGGCGCTCCGCGGCTGGTCACGTCCGCTCCCGGCCAACGCACGCGGCGTTCAAGCGCGCTTGGCGCGCCGCGTACTCCGTGGGAGACGAGGCGCCAGAGGCGCTCCTGTATCAGTGGCAGTCTCTGTGCGCGGGGGCGAAACCAGAGGATTTGGAGCCGCTCTTTGAGGTGCTCATGATCCTGACGGCCTCCATCAACATGGAGTTCCATGAGTATTGGTCGGCGTTGTGGCACCGAGGGTTCTCGGATGAGCAGCGGGCCATCTGGAGCGGGCGACTCGCCGAACACTTGGAGGAGCTGTGTACATTCTGGAGCCCACCAGAACTCTTCAAAGACAAATCTCTTTTCAACATGGTGCTGTCTCGGGTCCAGCCCGACAGTGCCTTTCTCGTTGCGATGGTCGAACTTCGGAAATCCGTAGAAGGCTTCATCAAGCTCGTCGCGGATTTCTATTCGTCGCCTGAAAGAACGCCTCGCCTGATTTGGACTCACGACCTCGTGTTGGAGCGACTGAATCCGATTGGCTCCGAGAAGGACCTCCAGAAGCAGGTCAGCGCAGCGCGCGACGCCGCATTCAATCGACGGACGAAGTTGTTTCGCGAGGAGAGCGACATTGACGGGGAGGACTGGACTTACATCCACCGAGTAGCGGGGCTGGCCTCGGACAAGCCGAAAGGTTCATCGGAATAGGGCCAGGACGCATAGCGTGCGTCCCGGGTGGAGGGGCCGCTGGAGCCGAAGCCCGTTGCAACCTCCATTTCCGGTGCCCCCTTTGCAGAGAGCCGGAAAACAGGCGAGCGACGACTCTAGAAAGCAGAGAGAGACGCCTTCCCAGAAACCTGAGAGCGGAAAGAGCGGGTCTCCAGGGGAATGTTGTTAACCGCCTTCCCCGCTGGTTAACGGCACCTGTTAACCGCTCTCGGTCTCTCTCTCCCCAGAACGGGTGAAAGAGCGGGCCAGAGTGCCCGTTGGCGGTGGAAGAGAGGGGTATCGCGGTCTGCGGGGTGGAGAGCCGAGAGAGGCCCTCTTCAGCACCGCGAGCCAGAATCCCTTGGGATTCAGCGGCTTAAGCACAAAGGCCCCGCGATATGCATCGCGAGGCCTCTGTTAAACAAAAAGGCCCTGCCAGTTGGCAGGGCCTTTCGAGTAGCTCCCCGACGTGGACTCGAACCACGGACCTAGTGATTAACAGTCACCCGCTCTACCGGCTGAGCTATCGGGGAATATGTCCTCACGGCGGAACCGCGTTGCCGTGATGAGGCGCTTTCTAGAGAATGGTGCCCGCTCTGTCAACAGTCCCTTTTGATCCGCTCTCCCGGCTTCACCTCCAGCCCTGGTCCGCGCTCGCCGGCCTGGGCCCCGTGGCGGCCGATGCCATCGCCCAGGTGCTCGCCGGCTCCGCCGCTGAGCGCGTGCTCGACCGTACTCTACGTGACCATCGCTCTCTGACCCGAGAGCAGCGCCAGGCCCTCAAGGAGGCCGTCTTCAACGTCGGGCTCTGGCGGCGCCGCCTCGGGTTCCTCCTGAGCCGCGAGGATGCCGCTCCTCCCTTCCTGCTCCATGCCTTGATGCACGGCCTCTCGGGCGTCCCAGCAGTGGAGTCCGCCGCCCTGGCAGGGCTCGGGGATGGGGCGCCGCCCCCGTTGGTTTCGGCGCCGCCCCCGACGCTCGCGCTCCGCGCCTCCCTGCCGGACTGGCTCGCCGACCATTTCGCCCGGGAGTTCGGTCCCGAGGCCGACGACTTCTGCGCCCACCTGAACGTCCCCGGGCCCATCACCCTCCGGGCCAACGTGCTGCGCACCTCGCGGGAGGCCCTTGCCGAGCGGCTTCGCTCCGAGGGCGTCGAGACGCGCCCGGGGACATGGAGCCCGCTGGCGCTCCATATCGAGGGTCCCCGGCCCAACCTCTATGGGCTCCGTTCTCTCCAGGAGGGCCTGTTCGAAGTCCAGGACGAGGGCAGCCAGCTCCTGGGGCTCCTCGTGGAGGCCCGGCCCGGGGAGACGGTGCTGGACCTCTGTGCCGGCGCGGGCGGCAAGACGCTCCAATTGGGCGCGGACATGAAGGACTCGGGGCGGCTCCTGGCCTATGACCCGGACCCCGAGCGGCTCGACCGGCTCCTCCAGCGCTCCGCCCGGGCTCACCTCACCCGAGTCCAGGTGCTCCGAAGCCTTCCCGAGGGCCTGGACGCGGACCGGGTGCTCGTGGATGCGCCGTGCTCGGAGCTGGGCTCCCTGCGCCGGGGGCCCGACCAGCGCTTCCGCATCCAGCCGGAGGTGCTCAACCGGTTTCCGGCGCTCCAGCAGGACATCCTCCAGCGTGGGGCCCTCCTGGTGCGGCCCGGCGGGCGGCTCGTCTACGCCACCTGCACCGTCAACCGCGCGGAGAACGAGGACGTCGTCGCCGCCTTCCTGGCATCTCGCCCGGACTTCCGCCTCATAAGGCCCGGGGCGGGGTGGCTCTCCGACGCGTGTCTCCGCGACGGATTCCTCTTCGTCGCGCCCCACCGGCACGGCACGGACGCCTTCTTCGCGGCCGTCCTGGAGCGGTCGGCAGGGTAGGGGCGGGGGCGACAGGCGGTTGCAGTGTCCGTGTCCCGACGGACGGGGGGACTCAACGCTTCGTCCGCCCGGGCCTCGAATCACCGTGCCCCTCGGGCCCCGGGTGCTATGAAGCGCCCCGTGCGCTGGCTCAAGCCCCTTCCGCTCCGTCCTCGCGACGCCGTGCATGTCGTCGCCCCCTCCGGGCCCTTCGACCGCCCGAGCTTCGAGGCCGGCCTGGCCGTCATCGCGGAGCGCTACAGCCCCGTCCACGGCCCCGACATCTTCGCCGCCCACCGCTACCTCGCGGGGGATGACGCGCGCCGGGGCGGGGAGCTGTCGCGCGCTCTGCTGGACCGGGACGCCCGCGCCATCTTCAGCGCCCGCGGTGGCTACGGCAGCGCCCGGCTCCTGCCGGACCTTCCCTTCGCGGACGCCTCGCACGCGGCCTTCGTCGGCTTCTCCGACCTCACCTCCGTGCACGGGGCGCTCCAGGCGCTGGGGCGCGTCTCCTTCCACGGGCCCGTCCTCACGCAGCTCGGCCGGCAGCCTCCCGCGGTGCGCGAGTATCTGTTCCGACTCCTCGAGTCCCCCGAGGCGCCACCTCCGCTGACGGGCTCTGCCACCTACGTGCCCGGCATGGCGGAGGGGCACCTCGTGGGCGGCAACCTGTCCGTGCTGTCGCGCCTCATCGGCACCTCGTACATGCCGCCGCTCGACGGCGCGGTGCTGCTGCTGGAGGACGTCACCGAGCGCCCCTACCGCATCGACCGCATGTGGACCCACCTTCGCCTGGCGGGTGTCTTCTCCCGCGTGCGAGGCATCGTCCTGGGCGACTTCACCGGGTGCGAGGAGAAGGGCGCGGACTACTCCAGCGCCGACGTGCTCCGTGAGCTCGCGCGCGAGGCGGGCCTTCCCTGCGCGGCGGGCTTCCCCATCGGCCACGGTGACATCAACTACCCCGTGGCGCTCGGCACCCAGGTCCGCCTGGACGCGGACGCCGCGCGCCTCACCTTCCTCGAAGGAGCCGTGCGGGCATGAGTGGCGGTACCCACCCCATCGCGATTCTGCAGAAGGTCCTCGATGACGCCTGTGAATTGGGCGTCTTCCCCTCGGCCCAGGCCGTCGTGCTGCACCGGGGCGTCCAGGTGTTCGGCGGCGTCGCGGGCAAGGTCTCCGGCGACACGCGCTTCGACCTGGCGTCGCTCACCAAGGTCATCAGCACCACCTCGCTCTTCCTCCGCCTCTGGACGGAAGGGAAGGTGGGGCCGGAGACGCTGGTGTCCCGCTACTTCCCGGGCACGCCCGTGGGCGACGCGGGCGTCACCGTGGCGGACCTGCTCTACCACCGCTCCGGCCTGCCGCCCTTCGTGCCCTTCTTCGCGCAGGCGCTCACCGCGCACCCCGAGCTGCTGGACGCGGACTGTCCCTCCGCCCTGCGCGCACGCGTCCGCGACGAGGTCATCCAGGCCGCCGCCGCCACGCCGCTCGCCGCCGAGCCCCAGACGCGCGCCGCCTACAGCGACGTGGGCTTCATCCTCCTGGGCGAAATCCTCTCGCGGGCCGCGGGCGCTCCGCTGGACACGCTCTTCTCCCGCCACGTCGCCGAGCCCCTGGGCCTCAGCGCCCGCTTCCACCGCCTCACCGACTTCCCCGCGGACGCCATGCCCGCGCCCACCGGCGCCACCCGCCCGCGCGAGCCCGCTCCGGGGCAGGAGACGCTGTGGAAGGACGTGCCCACCCAGCCCACGCGCCCGGGCGAAGTGGACGACGACAACGCCTGGGTGATGGACGGCGTCGCCGGTCACGCGGGCCTCTTCGGCACCGCCGTAGACGTGGCCCGCTTCGGCCAGGCCGTGCTGGACGGCTGCGCGGGTGGGGCCATCATCGCGCCGGGGCCGCTGTGGCACCGCGCGCTGGCCACGGACCCGAAGGTGGAGGCCAGCACCCGCTCCATGGGCTTCGACTCGCCCTCCGAGGGCGTGTCCAGCGCCGGGCACTACATTGGCGACACCCCGCCGGGCGCGGTGGGGCACCTGGGCTTCACCGGCACCAGCCTCTGGGTGGACCTGCGCCGCTCGCTGGTGGTGGCGCTGGTGACGAACCGCGTGGCCAACGGCCGCCAGGAAACGCGCATCCGGGATTTCCGACCGCTCTTCCATGACTTCGTCGTGGAGGCGCTCGAGCTCACTGAAACGAAGCAGGGACACCATGGCTGACGACAACGGAAACGTCCTCGACACCCTCGAACCTGGCAGCGTGCGCCGCATCCACCTGGTGGGCGTGGCGGGCACGGGCATGGGCTCCTTCGCCGGCATGCTCAAGGCCGCCGGCTACGACGTCACTGGCAGCGACGAGAATGTCTACCCGCCCATGAGCGACATGCTCCGGACGTGGGGCATCCCCGCCGCCACGCCGTACCGTCCGGAGAACCTGGACGCGGCGAAGCCGGACCTCGTCATCATCGGCAATGTCATCCGCCGCGTGAATCCCGAGGCCACCGCCGTGCGCGAGCGCGGCCTCAAGCAGATGAGCTTCCCCGCCGCGCTGGGCTCGCTCTTCCTGGACCGCTCGCACTCCGTCGTCGTGGCCGGCACCCACGGGAAGACGACGACGTCCTCGCTCATGGCCCACGTGCTGGTGGCGGCGGGCAAGGACCCGTCCTTCCTCGTGGGCGGCGTCACGCAGAACTACGCGGGCAACTACCGCGTGGGGAAGGGGCCGCACTTCGTCGTCGAGGGCGACGAGTACGACACCGCGTACTGGGACAAGGGCTCCAAGTTCCTCCACTACCGGCCGCGCACCGCCATCCTCACCAGCGTGGAGTTCGACCACGCGGACATCTTCCGCGACTTGCCGCACTACGAGGCGACCTTCGAGAAGTTCGTCCGGCTCATCCCCCAGGACGGGCAGCTCATCGTCTGCGCCGCCTACCCCAACGCGGTGAAGCTGGCGCGCGAGGGCTGCCCGGGGCGCGTGGTGACGTACGTGGCGAAGGAGGGCGCGGACGCGGACTACACGCCGCGCAACCTGTCCTTCGGCCCGGACGGCGCCCGCTTCGACGTGGTGGCGCGCGGCGAGGTGCAGGGCACGGTGCAGCTCCCCATGGGCGGCGCGCACAACGTGGAGAACGCGCTGGCCGTCATCGCCGCGGCGCAGGGCTTGGGGCTCACCTTCGACGAAATCGCGCAGGGGCTGGCCACCTTCAGCGGCGTGAAGCGCCGGCAGGAGATTCGCGGCGAGCCAGACGGCGTCCTGGTGATTGACGACTTCGCGCACCACCCGACGGCGGTGCGGGAGACCATCGCCGCCATCCACCACCGCTACCCGGAGCGGCGGCTGTGGGCCATCTTCGAGCCGCGCTCCAACACCAGCCGCCGCAACATCCACCAGGAGGACTACGCCCACGCCTTCCCCGGCGCGGCCCGCGCCAGCCTCAAGGTGCCCGAGCGCCACGACAAGGTGCCCGTGGGCGAGGAACTGGACGTGCGCAAGCTCGTCACCGACCTCCAGGCCCAGGGCATCCCCGCCGAGGGCGCCACGGACGTGCAGACCCTGGTGGACCTGGCCGCCCGCGAGGCCCGTCCCGGCGACGTGCTGCTGGTGATGAGCAACGGGGCCTTTGGTGGTTTCATCGACAAGGTGCTCGCGGCCCTCGCGGCCCGGGCGCAGAAGGAAGCCTGACATGCCGCGCCTGCCATTCGCCGTCGTCGTTGGGGCGCTCGCGCTGTCCGGCTGTGCGAGCGCTCCCTCCATTCCGCCTCCAGGGCCAGAGGGGCAGGGGACTTCGCAGCGCAGCGGCCTCAAGGGCTCGCAGCCGCTGGACTTCCAGGTGAAACGCTATCCCGACGGCGAGCCGTATGACCTCGCCTCGGACCGGGGCAGCGTGGTGGTGCTCGACGTGTGGGCCACCTGGTGCGAGCCCTGCAAGGACGCGCTCCCCTACTACCAGGACCTCGCCAACGAGTACGCGGCCCAGGGCCTGAAGGTGTACGCGCTCAACATCGACGAGGACCCGCGCGCCATCCCCGCCTTCCTGGCGGAGACGAAGGTGACGCTGCCCATCCTCCTGGACCAGAACGCCCAGGTGGCCGAGCGCACCCTCAAGGTGCGGGGCATGCCCACCACGTATTTCATCGACCGCAAGGGCATGGTGCGCCATGTCCATGAAGGCTTCGCGGAGGAGTTCCTCGCGAAGTACCAGACGGAGCTCGAGGCGCTGCTCGCCGAGCCCACCCCGTAGAGGAGAGCGTCATGTCCCAGGACTCGCCCGACAACCTGCGCCGCACCGCCGAGGAGGGGGCCCGGCTCGCTGGCCGCATCCTCGCGGACCGGTTCCTGGGCGAGCGCACCATCGAGTTCAAGGGCGGCATCGACCTGGTGACGGACGCGGACAAAGCCTCCGAGGAAGCGCTGCTCGCCTTCATCCGCGAGCGCCACCCCGACCACGCCATCCTCGCGGAGGAGAGCGGCGCCACGCAGGGCACCGACAGCCTGCGCTGGCTGGTGGACCCGCTGGATGGCACCACCAACTACTCGCACCGCGTGCCGCACTTCTGCGTCAGCGTGGCGGTGGAGGGCCCCGGCGGCGTGCTGGCTGGCGTCGTCTATGACCCGATGCTGGACGAGCTGTTCTCCGCCGCGCGCGGGCAGGGCGCCACCCTCAACGGCCGTCCGCTGCGCGCCAGCACCGTGTCCTCGTTGGACCGGGCGCTGCTCTGCACGGGCTTCCCCTACGACGTTCGCGAGCGCCCGGAGGGGCCGGTGGGCCTCTTCACCCGCCTCATCCTCCACGCGCAGGGCATGCGCCGCACGGGCAGTGCCGCCATGGACCTGGCCTACGTGGCCGCGGGCCGCTTCGACGGCTTCTTCGAGTTCGGCTTGAAGCCGTGGGACATCGCCGCGGGCTCGCTGCTGGTGGAGGAGGCGGGCGGCGTCGTCCGCCACATCTCCGGCGAGCCCTTCGACGTGCTGCGCGGCGACGTGATTGCCTCCGCGCCCGCGCTGGCTCCGGCGCTGCTGTCCGAGGCGAAGCGCTTCGTGGACGGGCTGCGCGAACACCCTCCGCGCGGCTGAAGCGCAGGCTAGAAGAAGCTCTCCGGCACGAAGACGATGTCGCCGGGCTGGAGCATGAAGTTCTTCTCCCGCCCCACGCCGATGTCCTCCACGGGCACGCGAATCTTGCGCTCCTGCCCGTCCACCACGCGCGTCACCAGCGTGTTGTTCTTCGCCGCCAGCTTGGTGAAGCCGCCGGCCAGCGTAATCGCCTGGACGATGGACATCTCGTTGTCCACGGGGAAGGTGCCCGGCTTCTGCACCTCGCCGAAGACGAACACCTTCTGCGAGTTGTACTCGCGGATGAGCACCGATACCTGAGGGCGGCGCACGTAGCGCGCCAGGCAGTCCCGCAACTGGTCCGCCGCCGAGCTGGGCGTCGTCCCCGACAGCGGCACCTTGCCGCACAGCGGGTAGTCGATGGTGCCCTCGCTGGACAGGCGCCAGGTGCCGGAGTGCTCGGGCTCCTGGAAGACGCGCACCTCCACCACGTCTCCGGGCCCCAGCTTGCCGCCACTGGAGCGCGCGGCCTCGGCCTCCGCGGCGGGCGTGGGAGCGGGCGGCGGCGGGCGCTGCGACGTGCCGAAGCAGGCGGGCAGCGTCATCAGGGACAGCACGGTGAGGGCGGCGCGGAAGCTGGTCATCTCCAGGAGGGACAGACGCTCACTCAGTACGTCACGGAGAGGCGGGCGTACCCCTCGTGCCGCGAGTAGTTGAGGCCGCCGCCATCCACCGAGGAGGAGCGGCGACCCAGCATGTAGCCTGCAGCGCCCGTCAGCCACGGGTAGAACTGGTACTCCGGGCCGATATTCACGCCGACGACGGTGTCCTTCCGGCCGCCGTCGAAGCGCAGGAAGTCCACGGCGAGCCCGCCGGACACCGTCAGCTTGCCGCCGAAGAGGGCGCGCACCTCGCCGTAGCCCCGGTTGTCCGTAAAGAAGCCGTAGGCGGCCACGGGCTCCAGGGTGCGCAGGTAGCCCGCCTTGAAGCTCAGGGTGGGGCTGTAGAGGTAGGTGCCCTCCATCTGCCCCAGGAAGGTGCCGCCGCCGGTGCTGCCGAAGTTCTGGCCCCAGCCCGCCTTGGCCGTGACGGCCACCTTGGGGGACACGAGGCCCGCCACGCCGCCCATGACGCGCAGCAGCGAGGCCCCCGGCGTGCTGTCGTTGAAGTAGCTGCGCACGTCCAGGTGGGTGTCGAGCACCACCGCCGTCTTCGGCAGGAAGCGCCAGCGGCCTTCCGCGCCCACGCGCAGGTTGCCGTAGTCGAAGCGCTCCACGGCGGCCGGGTCGCACACGCTTTCGGTGCAGCCGACGGGGCTCACCGAGCTCAGCGGCTGGAAGAACTCCACCGCGTAGGCCACGCTGGGCGTCAGCTCCAGCGCGCCGCCGCCGGGGCGCCACGGGGCCTTCACTCGCGCTTCATTGAAGAGGCTGAGCACGCCCACGCCCACGGCCGCGGTGCGCGTGCGGTCCGAGCGCGCGAACTGGTTCGACACCTCCAGCGTCAGCGGGGCGTCCGGGTTGAAGCGCGCGTTGAGGTCCGCCGCGCCCTCCATGCGCGAGGCCGCGCTGGAGTTCTCCGTCACCAGGCCCGTGTACATCACGTAGTCCAGGTTGGCGCCCAGGTTGAACGCCAGGGTGGACGACGGAATCTCCAGCCGGAAGCCAGGGCGGAAGCGCAGCGCCACGTCGCTCGCCAGGTTGGCCGATACCGGGTCGCTGTTGGGCTCCGAGTTGGAGGTGGGCGAGAAGTAGCCCACGCCGCTGTCCAGCCGCGTCTCCAGGTCGAAGTAGGGGTGCAGCCGCCCGCTGCCCACCTTGAAGCCGTTACCCCCGGTGGGAGGCGCCGCGATGCCCTGGGCGGAGGCCGTGCCGCCCAGCGCGAGCAGCGCCAGAGCACCCAGTCCTCCCCAGAATGTCGCGGGCTGCTTCATGGCTCAGAAGGGCTTCCCAGGTGTGAGGCGCATTTCCTCTCACCTTTCGTGCTTGCGGCCGGCGGCGTCATAACACATGCGAGTCAGGCCGGACCGAAGGTTTGTTGGCGGTGTTACCGGACGGGGCTGGCGGGAGGTGGGCGCACCAGGACGATGTCGGGCGTGGGGGGACGGCTGGGGTCGCCTCCGGGGAGATTGTTGGGCTCCTCCACCTCCACGAAGAGATTTTCATCGGTGCGGAAGGCGAGCTGGCCGATGCACTCCTCGGCCTCCGAGCGGAGCTGTCCCACCTTCTGCCGGGCGATCATCACCTTGGTGAATTCGTGCTCGCTGGACGAGGACTCCTGGCGGGACACCGCCTCCTGGAGGGACACGTCCGCCTGCTCGGAGATGCGCAGCAGGCCCTTGATTTGAGTGAGCTTCTCGTTGGCGCAGTTGAGCTTCACCACGTCCTTGGTCCGCCGGGCCTCCTCCACCTTCCCCAACACCGAGCGCAGCACCTCGCGCATGCCACCCAGGGCCTGCGTGCTGCGCACCAGCTTCGCCGAGTCCGGCACGTCGCTGGCCTTCTCCAGCGCCGCGGTGGCGGCGGGAGGGGCTGGCGGCGCGGCGGGGGACGGGCTTTGTGCCGTCGCCATGCCGGCGGCCAGGACGGCGAGCATTCCGACGTTGCGCATGCGGCTCACGATGCCGCAGAGCGTAGAGGCAGGGGTGGGGGGTGTCAAACCAACACGAGGGCAATGAAAGTGGTCAGGACTGACTAGTCAGACCTTCGTTGCGAGACGAACATTGGCCTCGCGCAGACGGGCAGACAGGCTCCTGGCGATATTGACCACGATGAAGGTGAACCCATCTCCATGGGTCCTCCGGAACTCGCGGAGGTCCTGCGCGCTGAGCTGAAGCAGGTCCACGTCCGTCTTTGCGCACACGGTGGCAGAGCGGAAGTCCTTGTCGATGAGGCCCATCTCCCCGAAGAACTCGGGTGGGGACAGCACCGCGAGCGGATGCAGGCCGCCCTGGGGCTGACGGCGCGCGACCTCCACCTGGCCTCGGACGACGACGAAGAGGCTGTCGCCCAAATCCCCTTCTTCGAAGATGACGTCCCCGGCCGCGAAGTGCCGCGCCCGCGCCAGCTCGGCGAGGTGGCCAAGCTCCGCGGAGGAGAGCATCTCGAAGAGCGGCGATGCGGCGATGACGGACAGCTTCTCCATGGTCCCCCCGGGGCCCGGGCTGGGTGCTCCCGGCCGGGAGCCTAGCCCGCCGGCGCGAAGACGAAGGGGTAGGAAACGGCTGTCTCGTCGTCGGGTTTGAAGGGGAACACCCAGCTGCGGATGGTGGTGCGGATGCAGCTGCCCACCGCCTCGCTGCCCAGGGTGTTCTCCTCGATTTCGATGTCCCCGGCACGGCCGGACGTCTTGATGGTGAAGCGCACCACCACCTTGCCCTTGAGTCGGGGGTTCCGCTTGAGCTCCTTCTCGTAGCAGCTCTGGATGGCGGCCTTGCGCGCGCGCACGTAGCGGGCCAGCGCGTCGCGGTCCACGTCGGCGCTTTCGATTTCGGGCGTGGCGTCCTGCACGCGGCCCTTCACCACCGTCTCCTTCTTGTCGCCCAGGTCCACCTTGCCGCCGCCCTGGGTGCCAATGGCGCCGATGTCCGTCACCGTGCCCGTGCCGCCGCCGCGAGGTCCGCCGCTGGCGCCCACGGAGGCTTCGCGGGCCACGCCCACGCCGCCCGCGCCCGCCAGGGCCTCGGCGATGTCACCGCCGCCACTGGCGCCGCCCAACACGTCCGCGAAGGCACCCTGGCCACCGCCGCTATTGGAGCCCAGAATCTTCAGCAGGCCCTTGCCGGAGACCTTCTTCACCACCTCCGCGCGGCGCTGCTGGGCGGCGTCACCCGCGGGCTTGTTCTCCGCGGGCGTGTCCTCCTTGGGCGCGGCATCGGGCTTGTCGCTCTTGGGCGCTTCGGCGGCGCCGGTGTCCGCCGGCTTGGGGGCCTCCACCGGGCGCTGGGGGATGATGGCGCGCACGAAGCGGTCATCCAGTTCGTCCAGCTCCAGCTCGGCCACCTGCGGCGTCTCCGAGGTGATGATGAGGGCGGCGCCGGAGAAGTGGACCAGGAGCGAGGCGGCGAGGATGCCGAAGAAGACGCGGTCCATCGTCTTCCACCGGCTGACCATGACGTCCGTGGGCAGCACCGGCTTCGCCTCGTCGGGCGGCGGCGTGACGAATTGGAAGAAGAGGGTGGCGTCACCCAGCTCCACCTTCCCGCGAGCGCTCTCCGGCAGGGGCAGGACGTGCAGGTCGCCGCGGCGGGTGGCAAGGCCCTGCGCGCGCAGGGATTCGAAGTCCACGTCGGACGAGCCCAGGTTGACGCGGCCCTTCATGTCCGGCGCGATGACGAGCTGGAACTGCTGGTTCGTGTTCTCCAGCAGGGCGAAGCGGGCGGGCCGGCCCTCGGTGGCGGGCAGGACGATGGTGTTCTTCGCGTCGTGGCCGATGGTGACGGCTTCGCGGCGGACGTGGTGCTCTTCGACGATGCGGCCGTTCTGGATGACGCCGACGCGGAGCAGCTTGTTCTGCGAGGTGGCGGCCATGGGACTAGAAGGGTTCCTGTTCCACGCTCTTCTCGACCTTGGGCACGAAGCTCTCGGTGCGGCTGAGGTCGTCGAAGCTCAGGTTGGAGCGCTGGAGGATGTACATGGCCTGGGGCTTCTGGATGCGTCCTTCGACGGTGATGGCTTCCAGGCGGATGACTTTGCGCGGGGCCTTCTTCGGCGACGCGGCGCCGCTGCTGGACGAGGAGGCCTGACTGGCGTCCTGGGCCAGCACGGGCGCGGCGGCGAGCAGCACGATGAGGGCGAAGGCGGAGCGCATGGCGGATTTACTGGGAGTCGGTGGTGAGTCTACCCGAGCCGGAGGGCACCGGGGCAGCCGTCGGGCCGTCCGGGGACGGTGCCGGGCTGCTTGGGGCGGAGGTGGTGGAAGGTGAGGCGTCCGGCGCTGAGTTGGACACCGACGGGGCGGGCGGTGTTCCCTCGGGGGAGCTGGCCTCGGCGGCTTTCTGCGCCTCGGCGGCCTTTCGGAGCTGGTCCTTCTGCTCGCGCTCCAGGCGTCGCTCCTCGCGGTCGATGAGCTTGCGCGCGTCCTTCACGTACTGGGGGATGCGTTCGTCGCGTCCGCCGCGCGCCTGGTAGTTGTCGAAGTGGGTGAGGGCCGTCTTGTAGCGCTTCAGCGGCTCCATCCCCGGCGGCTCCACGTCGAGGTAGAGGATGGCCAGGTTGAAGTACGCGTCCGCGGCGCGCGGCGTCAGCAGCAGCACCTGTTCGTACTCGGCGCGGGCCCGCGCGAAGTTCCCCTGGCCCCGGTGGGCGTTGCCCAGGTTGAGGCGGGCCGACGCGAAGTCCGGCGCGGCGCGCACCGCGGCCTCCAGTTCGGTGACGGCGGCCTCGTAGTCCTGCGCCTCGTTGAGCATGGCGCCGAAGTTGTTGCGCGCCTCCGCGAAGTCCGGCCGCAGCTGCGCGGCCGTCTTGAAGGACTCCAGGGCCTGGGGACGCGAGTCGAGCGCCAGGTACACCAGCCCCAGCGCGTTGTGCGTGGCCGCGTCCTTCGGGTCGATGGCGCGGGCGTTCTCCAGCACCATGCGCGCCAGCTCGTGCTTGCCCTCGCGGTAGTAGACCTGCGCCAGCACCTGCATGGCGCGCACGTGCCGCTCGTCGCCCTTCAGCGCCTGCTTGGCCTCGGCCGAGGCGGCGGCGTGGTTCTTCGCCTGGAGCAGTGTGATGGCCAGCGCGGTGCGCAGCGCGACCGAGTCCGGCTGGGAGGACAGCCGCTCGCGCAGCTCGGCTTCCAGCTTCGCCGTGCGGCCGGTGCGGCCATACAGGCGCGCCAGGCAGTCCCACGCGGACTGCTGCTCGGGGGCCACGTCCAGCGCCTTGCGGTAGGAGCGCTCCGCGTCCGCGGTCTTCCCCATCCGCTCCTGGACGATGCCCAGGTTCGTCCACGCGTAGTCCAGCTTCGGGTCCAGCTCGACCAGGGTGCGCAGCGCCGCTTCGGCCGCGGTCAGCTCTCCCCGGCGCGCAATCTCCACCGCCTCGACGAAGTCGCGCTCGGGGCCGCGCGGCGCTTCCGGACGTGACAGGGGCGGTGACGGCGCCTCCGTGGTGGCGCCCGCGTCCGGCGGTGTCGCGGCGGTGGTGCCCGCCTCCTCGGCGGCGGAGGTTTCCTCGGGCGGTGGCCGGGGGGCGGCGGGAGT
>NZ_VHLB01000103.1:0-28960 GCF_006547365.1 Myxococcus sp. AB056
GGCGTGTGGCGGTGGCACCGGGGCCTGCCATGGGGGCCGTGCCTGCCGGGCGTGTGGCTGTCGCACCGGGACCGGTGACGGGCGGGCGCGCGGCGGTGGCACCTGGACCAGCGATGGGCGGGGGCGCTCCGGGGCTGGCGGCTGGGACCGTGCCCGCGGGGCGCGTGGCACCGGGACCTGCCGCGGGCGTCGAGCCTGCCATGGGGCGTTGGGGCGCGGCGCCGGCGGCTTGCGCCACCCCGCCGGGCTGCGGACCTCCCGTAACGTTCGGAGCGGCTCCAGCGGGGCGCTGTTGCGCGGCGGCGTTCGGGGCCGCAGCGTGTGCGGCACCCGTGGAGGGCTGGGCACCTCCGGCACCGGGCGCTCGTGGGCCCACATCCTGCGCCGTCCTGGCCTGTCCGGCGAACGACACCGAGTCCAGCTCCTTGAGCAGGAACGCGAGCCGCAGCAGGTGGTCCGCGTCCTGCGCGAAGTCCGTCAGCAACTGCGCAACCGAGCGCACGCCGTCGATGACCGTGAGCGCGCGGACCTCGTGCGGCGTGAGGCGCAGCTCGCTCGCGGCCACGACACCACCGGACTTCATGATGGGAAGCTGGATCACCGGGGTCAGCCGGCGCTTGAGGTCCGCGGAGGGAATCCGGCGAACCGTGTCACTCAGCACGGCCCAGCGGTGGCCCAGCGGCATCGCCTTGTGCGAGGACAGGTCCTTCAGCTCGAAGGTGAACGTCCCGGTCTCAGCCCGCAGGCCCCTGGAGAGAATGCCGCCCGCGCGCTGCGCCAGGATGGCGAAGGCGGTGGCTGGCTGGAGCAGTCCCAGACCGAAGAGCGCGGTGAGCAGGTCTCCGCCAAAGCGCTCCAGTGCGGGCTCGGCCTGGCGAAGCTGCTCGGGCGTGAGCAGCCGCGCCGCGACCAGTGACGGCCCGAGCGCCTCCTCGGGATGGGACGAGTCGACGAACTCCGGGTTGCCCTTGCGGAAGTGAATCTGGACGACGCGGTCCGCCAGCGTCAGCGACAGCAGCCCCGTCTGCTCCCGCGCGGCGATGCGGCCATAGAGGCGGATGGGGGAGAACTGCTCGAGTTGGCCGAGGGCCGGAATCTCTGGGGCGGCGTCATCGCCCTCCACCGCGGGCACCGCCACGGGGGCGGCGTCCGCCCCCGTGGCGGTGCCCGCGGTGGAGGGCGATGACGCCGGGGCCGGGCTCGCGGGGGGGGCGCTCGGCGGACGCGCGGCTCCCGCCACGGGCGGAGGTGGCACCGCTCCGGGAGGACGGGCCTGCTGGGCGGGCGCCACGGGACGCCGCGAGGGGTCCACAGTGGCTCGAGCACCGGGACCCGCCATGGGGGCCGCGCCAGGGCCTGCCATGGGGACCGCGCCAGGGCCTACCATAGGGACCGCGCCGGGACCCGCCATGGGGACCGCGCCAGGACCCGCCATGGGCCGGACACCGGGACCCGCGATGGGCGCCGCGCCAGGGCGGACACCAGGGCCCGCGATGGACGCACTGGGGCCCGCACTCGGCACGACACCGGGGCCTGCCGCGGGCCGGACACCTGGCCCCGCCATGACGGGCGCTCCGGGGGCCACGCCCATGGGAGCGCCCGGTGCGGCCTGTTCCGCGGCGGAGACGGGCGGGGCGCCCGGGCCCCACAGCTCGCGGGGAACGACCTCGCGCGCTTCCGGGAAGCGCCAGGGAAAGGCGAAGTTGAGCCCGTCCTCGGACATCTGGAGCCGGCCCTGGATGGAGCCGCTTTCGATGAGCAGTTCAATGGTCGGCAGGGTGAGGGGCCCCCACATGGTGCCCCTGTCGTTGCGGACCCAGTACTGCCGGACCTCACCCTCCGCCATGCGCGGCCTTGCTCCTTCGTCCTGCGAGAAAAGCGAACCCTACCGCTGTCCTCCGTCGCATCAAAGCAGAGCGCCGGGGCGCGAGCCCCTTACTTCGACTCAGGGCGCCGCGCCATCCAGTGCCGCCAGCCCGAGCGCTGCCAGACACGCCGCGTCCGCTTTCTGTTCAGCGGGCGGGTCGAAGCAGTGCACCTCGCTGTCGAAGACCTTGCACAGCCCGTTCGGGGTGGACGCACAGGCCGACTTCGAGAAGGCGGTGGTGCAGTTGTACCCACACACCGGGCCCGCCTCGGTGTTCTTGCACTGCGGCGCGGGCAGCTCGCGCTTCCAGGCGCACAGGGCGGCGGGGGAGGGGTCGAAGCAGGTGATGCGGCCACTGGCCAGCTTGCACACGCCCGCGGGCGTCCGAGCGCAGCGCACTCCCTCCGAGGCGTTGATGCAGCCATAGCCACACGTCAGCTCCATGGCGTTGCTGTGGCACTGAGCCGTGGGCGTGTCCTTGCCATAGACGGCGAACACCACGGCGGGCGGGTCGAAGCACTCCACCTCGCCGCCCCGGCCCCGGCAGACGCCCGCGGGGGACTGCGCGCACTTCACCCGGCCGGGCTGCGTCGCGCAGTTGTAGCCACACGCCACCACCCCGTCGATGCTCTGACACTCCGGCTTCGGCAGCGCCGCGCCATAGGCCTTCTGCACGTAGGCCGGCGGGTCGAAGCAGACCGCCTGCCCGTCAATCACCTGGCAGTGGCCCTGCGGTGTCTGCGCGCAGCGCACCCGCTGTCCGTCCGACTTGCACCCATAGCCGCAGGACACCTTGCCGTCGATGGCGCGGCACGTCGGCGCGGAAGGGTCCTGCGGAGTCGGAACCGAGCCCAGGGTGAGCGCCAGCACGGTGAGGAAGGAAGCGAGCACGGGGACCTCGGCGGGGGGGAGTGGAGTCGTCCCGGCATTGACGCCCAAGGCGCGTGATGACGCAAGAAGCGGGCGGTCATGGGCGGCGGGCCGGGCCCGTGGTACCCAGGCGCCGCCCGCGAGGAGGTTCACCCCAGTGGACGTGGACGTCAGTGCGCTGCACCTCATCCTGCTGTGCGTGGCCGCGCTGATTGCCGGCATGGTGGATGCCATCGCGGGAGGCGGCGGGCTCATCTCCCTCCCCGCGCTGCTGGCCGCGGGCCTTCCGCCCCACGTGGCGCTGGGCACCAACAAGGGACAGTCCGTCTTCGGCTCGTTCGCCGCGCTGGTGCGCTTCTCCCGCGCGGGGCTGGTGGATGGGAACCTGGCGCGAGTGACGTTCCCCTTCGGCCTGGGTGGGGCCTTCGGGGGCGCGGCGCTGGTGCTGCTGGTGAAGCCGGAAGTCCTCAAGCCGCTGGTGCTGGTGCTGCTCATCGCGGTGGCGGTGTTCCTCGCCTTCCGCAAGCCGCCGCGTCCGGGAGACATGCCGGAGCCCGGGCCGCCCGCGCGCGCCCGGGCCATTGGCGCGCTCATCGCGCTGGTCATCGGCACCTACGACGGCTTCTTCGGACCGGGGACGGGGACGTTCCTCATCGTGGCCTTCTCGTCCCTGCTGGGACACGGCCTGGCGCGCGCGTCCGCGGACGCGAAGGTGGTGAACTTCGCCTCCAACCTCGCCTCCGTCGCGTTGTTCGCCTTCAAGGGCGTGGTGCTCTGGAAGGTGGCGCTGCCCATGGCCGGCGCCCAGTTCGCGGGCGCCTACCTGGGCGCGCACCTGGCCGTGAAGGGCGGCGACAAACTGGTGCGCAAGGTGGTGCTGGGCATGGTGCTGGCCCTGGTGCTCAAGCTGGGGCACGACGTGGTGACGGCCTGAGAAGCCGTCACCCCGCCATCAGCCGATGTGCACCAGCAGCGCCTCCCGGCGCTTCGCCACGGCGGCCATGAACTTCTGGAGCTCCTCGAAGTAGGAGAGCAGCTCCTCCAGCAAATCCACCTCGGACTCGGGCTCGTCCCATGTCCCGGGGTAGATGTCCTGGGCCTGCATGGTGGGCGCGTCGTAGCGCGCGCGCAGCGTCTTCTGCGTCACCTGTTGCAGCGCCGTGGCCAGGGCCTGCACCTGGGCCGGCGTGAAGACGCGCGCGGTGCCTTCCTCGGAAGGGATGTCGCCCACGTCCTCTCCGCCACGCACCAGGAAGTCCAGCGGCGCGCTGCCTTCCCACGGCGTTCCGGTCAGCAGGTACTGGAGGCCATGCCACGCCTCGCCGATGTCCAGCTCCAGGAACGCCGAGCCCTTCGGGTCACCGAAGTCCTCGTCATCGTCGACGAAGTCCTCCAGCCGTTCGGGGGCCTGGAGCAGGGCAACGCGCTGGGCCTCGGTGGCGCTGCGCAGGGTGCAGAGCATCTCCATGGAGCTATTCCACCACCACCAGCTTGGCGTTGTTCTCCACGGCGGTGCCTTCCTTGGCGAACAGCTCCGTCACCTTGCCCGCCTTGGGGCTCTTGAGCTCGTTCTCCATCTTCATGGCTTCCACCACCACGAGGCCCTGGCCCTCCTTCACCTCGTCGCCCACCTTCACCAGCACCTTCACCACCTTGCCCGGCATGGGCGCGGTGACCAGTTGCTTGCCCTCGACGGAGAAGGCCGCGTTGGCCGCGCGCAGCCGGAGCCGGCGCTCATCCGCCACGTCGATGCGGTTCACCTGGCCGCGCAGGAGCACGCCAAGCTCGTCGCCGTTCTCCTCGAACTCGACGTTGTACGACTGGCCGTCCACCAGCATGGACAGCGTGCCGTGCTCCAGCGCCAGCGCGTCCACCTGGTACGTGGTGCCGCCCACGGTGATTTTGAACTGGTCGTTCCCCAGGGGCTCCAGGTCCACCGGGACCGCTTCCTTCTGGCCCTGCTGCTTCGTGAAGTAACGCATGGGAGTCCTTCCGAGCTGGGGGTTAGCGGCGCGTGCGCAGCGCCAGCTTCCACGGGGAGACGCCGCCGTTGCCACCGCCCTGGCCGCCACTGGCGGCAGGCAGGGTCTTCGCGCGCTTCTGGTCCTTCTGGTACGTGTGCACCACGCTGGCCAGCAGCGCCATCTCGCTCAGCTTCGGGTCCTCCGCGCCCAGCAGTGCCTCGTGCTGGCGGGTGAGGAAGCTGGTGTCGTAGTCGCCCTCGATGAACTCGGGGTGCGCCAGAATCGCCTTCAGGTAGCGGATGTTGGTGGTGATGCCCTTCACCACGTACTCGGACAGCGCGCGCTGCGTGCGGGCGATGGCCTCGCGCCGCGTGGGGGCCCACACGGACAGCTTGGAAATCATCGGGTCGTAGACGTTGGGCACCGTGTACCCGGGGAACACGCCCGAATCGTCACGCACGTTCGGTCCACCCGGCACGCGCAGGTACGTAATCTTGCCCGGGCTGGGCATGAAGTTGCGGCTCGGGTCCTCCGCGTACACGCGGACTTCAATCGAGTGACCGCGCGGCGTGGGGGCCTCGGTGAGGCCGAGCTTCTCGCCCTCGGCGGCCCGAATCTGCATGGCCACCAGGTCCAGGCCCGTCACCCACTCCGTCACCGGGTGCTCCACCTGGAGGCGGGTGTTCATCTCCAGGAAGTAGAAGTTGCGGTGCACGTCCACCAGGAACTCCACGGTCCCGGCGCCCACGTAGTTGACGGCCTTGGCCGCCTTCACCGCGACCTCGCCCATCTTCGCGCGCAGCTCCGGCGTGAGGATGGGGCTGGGCGTCTCCTCCACCACCTTCTGGTGCCGGCGCTGCGCCGAGCACTCACGCTCATTCAGGTGGATGGTGTTGCCGTACTGGTCCGCGAAGACCTGGATCTCCACGTGGTGTGGCTTCTCCAGGTACTTCTCGATGTAGACGGCGTCGTTGCCGAAGGCGTTGAGGGCCTCGCTCTTGGCGGCGCGCCACGAGGACTCGAAGTCCTCCATGCGCTCCACCTTGCGCATGCCCTTGCCACCGCCGCCGCCCGCGGCCTTGAGCATGACGGGGAAGCCAATCTTCTCCACGTAGGCGCGCGCTTCCTCCACGGAGGGGATGGGTTCGGTGGTGCCGGGCACCACGGGCACGCCCGCCTTGATCATGTTCGCGCGGGCACGCGTCTTCTCGCCCATGGAGTCCATGGCGGAGGCGGGCGGCCCGATGAACGTCAGGCCTTCGGCCTCACAGGCGCGGACGAAGGCGGCGTTTTCGGAGAGGAAGCCGTAGCCGGGGTGGATGGCATCCGCGCCTGCCTGCTTCGCGGCGTCGAGGATGCGCTGCTGCACCAGGTAGCTCTCACGCGAAGGCGGGGGCCCCACGAAGATGGCCTGGTCGGCCGTGCGCACATGCAGAGCGGAGCGGTCCGCCTCCGAGTACACCGCCACCGTGGCGATGCCGAGTTCCTTGCACGTGCGCATCACCCGGATGGCGATCTCGCCGCGATTGGCGACGAGCACTTTGCGGATCTTGGGCATGGGGCCCGTCTAGCACGGGGCGACCCTGTTTGCCGCCTCTACTTCCGGGTGTTCAGGTACTGCTCCATGTAAGCGCGAGCCTGTGTCAGCTTGGCCTCCACGAAGCGGTCGTCCTCGTCCGGCTCCGGCGGAGCGGGCGGACCCGACCGTCCAGGTTCGTTGCCGAAGTCGACCGCCGCAGCCAACAGGTTGCGTGCCGCGTTTCCGCCGCCGAAGAGGCGGGCCAGCATGCCCGTCTCCACGTCCAGCCAGCGCGCCGCCTGCCGGATGACGTCCAGAACCTCACCTTCCACGGCCTTGGACGGGCGGCCCGGGCCGCTGATGCAGGAGCGCGCGTAGCTGTGCTCGCGGTCCACGAAGAGGCCCAGCGCCCGGTCCCGGAAATCCTGCGCCAGGGCCTGACTCATGGCGTCGAGCTGCTCCTCCAGGAAGGGCTGCTCGGACTTGCGCGCCTTGCGGCCCGGGGCGGGCGGGAGCTCCAGCTCGACGGCGTGCCAGCCCGCATCGGCCAGCCCCTCTGGCGGAGGCTCCACCCACTTCACCTCGGGCGTGGCCAGGTCCACCGCTTCGCAGACGCGCTTGAGCGTCTGGCGCAGGGCGGTGAGGTTTCCTTCGACGTCGGAGAGAAAGAGGATGAGGCGACGGTGGGGCAAAATGAGATTCCTTTCCTGGCCCCTGTAAGCCCGTTCGTCACCCCCAAATTTCCCCCTTCGCGCGCGCCTGCCTGCCCTGCTGGCGACAGAGGGCGGGCAGGCGAGGGCTGAAAGAAACCTAGAGCGGGATGTTGCCGTGCTTGCGGGGGAGGTTCTCCTGGCGCTTGTCCTTCAGCAGCTCCAGGGCGCGGATGAGCTTCGCGCGCGTCTCCTCCGGACGGATGATTTCGTCGATGTAGCCCAGCTCGGCCGCCTTGAACGGGGTGGCGAACTTGTCGCGGTAGTCCGCCGTCAGCCGGGCCCGCTCGGCGGCGGCGTCCGGGGCCTTGGCCAGCTCGTTGCGGAAGATGATGTTGACCGCGCCCTCGGGGCCCATGACGGCGATTTCCGCGGTGGGCCAGGCGAAGTTCATGTCCGCGCGGATGTGCTTGGACGCCATGACGTCATAGGCGCCGCCGTAGGCCTTGCGGGTGATGACGGTGACCTTGGGGACGGTGGCCTCGGCGTAGGCGTACAGCAGCTTGGCGCCGTGGGTGATGATGCCGCCCCACTCCTGGTCGGTGCCGGGGAGGAAGCCGGGCACGTCCACCAGCGTGACGAGCGGGATGTTGAAGCAGTCGCAGAAGCGCACGAAGCGCACGAAGCGCGCGGCCTTGATGCTGGCGTCGATGTCCAGCACGCCGGCGAGCACCGCGGGCTGGTTGGCGACGACGCCCACGCTGCGCCCGTTCATGCGCGCGAAGCCGATGACGATGTTCTTCGCGAAGTGCTCCTGCACCTCGAAGAAGTGCTTGTCGTCGACGATGGCCTTGATGACTTCCTTGATGTCGTAGGGCTTGTTGGGGTTGCTCGGGACAATCGTCTTGAGCGACTCCTCGGCCCGGAACGCGTCGTCCTCACACGGCTGGACGGGCGCCTCTTCCTGGTTGTTGGAGGGCAGGAAGGAGAGCAGCTCGCGCGTCATCACGATGGCGGCCTGCTCGTTCTCCGCCGCGAAGTGGGCCACGCCGGACTTCTGGTTGTGCGTGACGGCGCCGCCCAGCGCCTCCTTCGACACCTCCTCGTGCGTCACCGTCTTGATGACGTCCGGGCCGGTGATGAACATGTACGAGGTGTCCTTCACCATCATGATGAAGTCGGTGATGGCGGGCGAGTACACCGCGCCGCCCGCGCACGGGCCCATGATGAGCGAAATCTGGGGCACCACGCCGGAGGCCAGCGTGTTGCGCACGAAGATGTCCGCGTAGCCGGCCAGGCTCTCCACGCCTTCCTGGATGCGCGCGCCGCCCGAGTCATTCAGGCCGATGACGGGCGCGCCCACGCGGGTGGCCAGGTCCATGATCTTGCAGATCTTCTGCGCGTAGGCGCCCGACAGCGAGCCGCCGAAGACGGTGAAGTCCTGGGCGAAGACGAAGACCTTGCGGCCTTCCACCGTGCCGTAGCCGGTGACGACACCGTCGCCCGGAATCTTCTTGTCGCCCATGCCGAACTCGTTCGAGCGGTGGGTGACGAACTTGTCCAGCTCACAGAAGGAGCCGGGGTCAAGGAGCAGGTCGATGCGCTCGCGGGCGGTGAGCTTGCCGGACTCGTGCTGCTTGGCGATGCGGTCGGCACCGCCACCCAGCTCGGCTTGCTTCTCCATCTTCTCGAGACGTGCGCGGAGGGGGTCCTTCTCGGGAGTCTGGTCCATGGGGCGCGTCTAGCATGATTGGGGCGGGGACGCGCTGCCTGGATTCCTGACTTCCATGGCCGGACGCATGGGGTCGTCAAGCACTGCATCCACCGCCGCCAGGTCCAGGCCGTAGCGCTGGCGGACCTCCACCAGGGGCGACTCCCACATCTGACACCAGGGTGCCCCGAAGAGCGGCCGGGCCCGTTGTCCCAGCAGCCAGCCCCGGACGATGGCGCGCATGCGCTCCTCGCGCTGGGAGAACGCATAGAGGAGGGTGTTCGTCAGGCCGCCCGCGAGGATGCCCAGCGCGAAGGGGCTGCCCACCTGGGCCAGGCTGAAGGCCTGGATGCCCAGCTCGCCCGCCACGGTCGTCGGAAAGCCGGTGAGGACGTGCCAGACGTCATGGGATTCGAGCAGGTGCGCTCGCACGTACTCCTCGTCGGTCCGCGCCTCCAGGTAGGGCAGTGCGTCAGGGTTCACCTGGTTCGCCTCCAGGTGGCCGACGAAGGCCCGTCCCAGCGTGTGTTCGGGCAGGGCGCGCAGCGCGGCCAGGTGGAGCAGGCCCATGCGCGGGCGCTCGATGAAGGCCTGGGCCGCGGAGGCGTGGCTCATCAGCCGCTCCACCAGCCGCCGCATCGCCACGGGGGGCGCGAGCACGGGGGCCAGACCCAGGACGTCCTGGAGTTTCTCCGGGTCGCGGAGGGCCCGTGCCATCCGCCATGCCGTCCACGCATACGCGACAGGATTCCACATGGTGCCTCCAAGGCGAGGGGACGCTGGGGCCGCTCCGTCCAGCGTATGTGGGAGGTGCAAGGGCGGGGCGGGGTGGCCGCGGCCGTGCTCGCGGGCGGACATCTCGAAGGCCGAGGAGCGGACACTCAGGGGGCGGGCAGCCGGCCGGGCCGCATCCTGGTCCGTGCGCGCCGGGTGGAGGGGACGGAGGTTGAAGCCATAGGAGGGCCGCCATGCGCGCCGCGCGAGGTTCCTTTCAAATCGGCTCGTTCCGCGGCATTCCCGTCCGCGTCCACTTCTCGCTGTTGCTGGTCCTTCCGCTGCTTGCGTTTCTATTCGGCGGCGCCTTCCAGCGTGCGGCGGAGGTGGCCGAAGTCCCCCCGGAGCGACTCAGCGGCTCGCCCGCGCTGTGGGGGCTGGTGGTGGCGTTGGGCTTGTTCGCGTCCGTGTTCATTCACGAACTGGCGCACACCGTGTACGCGCTGCGCCGCGGCGGGACGGTGCGCTCGATTACGTTGATGATGGTGGGCGGTGTGTCGGAGTTGACGGAGGCGCCGCCGCGTCCCCGGGACGAAGCGCTGATGGCCGCGGTGGGGCCGCTGACGAGCATCCTGCTGGCGATGCTGCTCGGCGGCGCGACGTGGCTGCTTCAGGAGGTGCGCTCGTTCAACCTCCAGTTCGCGTTCTTCTACATGGCCAGCCTGAACCTGTTCCTGGGTGTGTTCAATCTGCTGCCCGCGTTCCCCATGGATGGGGGGCGCATCGTCCGCGCGTCGCTGGCGGGACGGCTGGGGATGGTGCGCGCGACGCAAGTGGCGTCCTGGCTGGGACGTGGGTTCGCGGTGTTGTTCGGTGTGTGGGCGGTGCTGTCGCTCAACCCGTTCCTGGTCGTCATCGCGTTCTTCATCTTCATGGGCGCGCAGGCGGAGGCGCAGCAGGTGCGGATGAAGATGACGCTGGAGCGTGTGCCAGTGGCCGACTTGATGACGCCGCGCCGGGTGGGCGTGGACGCGGGGGCGTCGCTGGAGCAGGCGCTGTGGGACCTGCGGCGTGCGCGGTTGTTGCTGCTGCCGGTGACGGAGGACGAAAGGCCGGTGGGGCAGGTGTCGCTGGAGACGGTGCGGGCCGTGCCGGATTCGGAGCGGATGACGCGCACCGCGCGCGAGGTGATGGTGCCCGCCGTGGTGGTGCGGCTGGATGAGGATGGGTGGACGGCGCTGCGGCGCATGGCCGAGGAGGAGATGCCCCAACTCGTCGTAGTGGAGGCGGATGGGGTGCTGGCGGGGACGCTCGACGTGAATGATGTGCAGCGCGGAATGACGCTGTATCAGGCGCGCGAGGAGCGCAGTGGTCAGCAGGAGCGGCGGTGGCGGCAGGAGCGGCCGGCGTGACGGGACTCAGTCCGTCACGGACCACAGGCCCACGGTGCCGTCACCCGGGCCCCAGGCGATAAAGCGGCCGTTCGGTGAGAAGGTGGTGTCGCTCGTCTGGAGTTCATGGTCGTTGGCGTGCCGGAACAGCAGCTCTCCGGTTGGATGCGGTGGATGGACACCGATGCCGCCGCAACCTTCGCGCGAGGCCGCGAGCAAGATGCCATCCGGGTTGAATGACAGGTCGCGGGGGCGGCAGAAGCCCTGGACCACCTCCGCGATGCGGCACGTGTCGAGGTCTACCCGCGGCAATTCATGACCGTGGGCTTGGCTTGGGTGGAGTCATGCTGCCACGCGAACGTCGGACGGTGCAGCGCCGGTCTCGTACGTTCCGGCGAGGGCCCAGAGGCGCTGGCACTCAGCCTACGTGCGCAGGGGGCGAGCGTGATGTCGATGGCGGCATCCCAGCGCTTGGGGATCACTGAGGAGCGGTCACCCGGCACAGTGAGTCTCTGCTTGTGTTGCCTACCTGGTGCGTTGCATATGGGATGCGCAGGGCGGTAACCAGGCCACTTTCAGCCCAGGCGGACGCCCGGTGCTGCCATCGCGGGCTCGCGCCTCGGCGATGTGCCGCTCGATAGCGGACGTGTTCCGCAGGGAGGAGGAGCAGCGGGTTCGGGTGATTGCCGTGGGCGAGCCCGGAGGCTGGCTGCGTGAAAGGAGGGTTGTCCATGCATGAGGCATGTGTAAACTGCTATTCATGGAAAACGCGCCATCCTTGCATTGTTGTGCGATGTGGGGCCCGCTGGCAGCCATTGTTCTCTCGGCGCTGGGGTGTGGCGGGAGCGCTCATTCCACCGCGGCCCGTCAGCCCGTGTACCTGGCCCAGGCGCAGTGCGGCCCCATGGATTCGACGGTGAGTTGCTGCGTGAAGACGCACCCGGCCACGCCTGAGCGCTGCGGGCTGACGGCCTCGGAGGCGAGCAAGTACCTGGTTCCGATGAAGGCCGTCGAGTCCGCGTCCGAGGCCAGCGAAGAAGCCATCCCCGGGTGGAAGCAGGTGTGCATCGACGCCTACGCCCAGTGCCAGGAGCAGGCCTGGTCAGGCTCTTGTTACGACTGCTTCCGGTATTGCGAAGGGCAACACGAATGGCCCGTGGATAAGTGCCGCCGTCGCAAGGGAGGCGAGTGAGTCCATGGCCGAGTCGATTGATTGGGACCCGGTGCGTGAACTGGCGCGTCGCGTGGAGGCCGGTGAGGCGCTGTCGCTGACGGCCGAGGTGCGCGCCTTGCTCCTCCGCTCGGCGCGAGAGGTGGGCATTCCCGAAGAGGATGCACATGCCGCCGTCGCGGGCGTTGCCACGGCGACGGCGCTTCTTCACGAGACTCGCCGCCGCATTCGTGAGGGCTCGCAACGGCTCATGCGAGCGCTGACGGGGGCCCGCCGCCTTCGGGAGGCGGGCGATGTCGCTGGCGCGCGCGCGCTACTGGAAGACGTGCTCGCGGTGGAGCAGGTGCCCCTCTATCGCGAGCAGGCCGAGTTGGCCCTGGAAGACATGGAGTGAGTTGCCTGTCACATTCGGACAGGCTCTCAGTCGCGCTGAAGGAGCTGATTCTTCACGGGCGCCATGCCTGGCCTCGAAGCCCGTCAACAAGGAGTCGTGGGTGGGACCCCTCCGCCGCGCTCAGGCCGCTGCCGCGCTCCCGCCGTAGTAGTGCTGGCTCAGCTCCGCCTCGCTGTTGAAGCGCGGGTACTGCCCCTGCTTCAGTGAAGAAGCGTCCGGAAGCGCGTTGGCGTTGGTGCGCTCCAGCATGTCCGCCAGGAATCGCGCATAGGCCTCACGCGGCGCCACACCCGGATAGAAGTGGTTCAGTCCGAGCCCCGCGACGTTCACCCGCAGCACCCGCGGTCCCTCGTTGGCGCTCCCCCAGGAGAGCACCAGGTCGGTGAGCACCGTCTGTCGCGGCGGCGTCCCCGGTGGCCCGGCGACGGGCAGCATGCCCACGGCAATCGCCAGCACCTCCGTCATGGCCATCGTCCGGCGCTGGCCATTGGCGGCCTCCACGGTGAGGGCCATGTCCGTCATGCCCACGATGCGGCAGGGGAAAACGCGCGGCGGCGCGGGTGGTGCATCCACGGTGGGCGTTGGCGCAGCGTCCCGCTTCTTCCACGCGTTCTCTTCCAGCACCCTCGTGATTTCGGCGTCCAGCTCCCGGACCCGGTCACCCGCCGACGCGGCTTCTCCCGTCAGCAGCGGCTTGGCGCGCGCGAGGTAGCCTGCTGCCCGCTCGAGGTCCTTGTAGTGCGCCATTCGCAGCTCTGTGGCGCGGATGAGCGCGCGCACCGCGATGATGCCCGCGCCTCCGCCCGCCACGCTGTACAGGGCTTCCGTCGTCTCCAACGAGGCCGGCGGCGCGTCTTCCGTGTCCAGCGCCTGCGCCAGCTTCCACGCGGAGGCGGGCCGCAGCGCGTCGATGGGCAGCAACGAGACCAATGGCTCCATCGCGAACCACAGTGCGTCCGTGGAGGCGCGGCCCGCGAGCGTATGGAGCGCCCGCTCCACCCGCGCCGTGCCGGCCTGCGTCCTGCCGTCCTCCAGGTCCATGCGGCCCAGCGACAGCAACGCGTCGGTGTGGTCCGGCTGGGTCTTCAGCAAGCGCTGGAAGCCCGCGCGTGCGGCCGTGCGGTCTCCCTTGTCGAGCGCCTCCTGGGCCTCCGCCAGCCGCGGGTCGGCCACCCAGCCGCCCTGCTTCGCGGCGAGCGCGGGCGCCACCACCCGTTCCTCCAATTGCGTGACGCGCAGCAGCGACGCACCCGCGAAGCCGAAGACGAAACCGCCGATGTGGGCCATCACCGCGACGCCCGTGTTGTTGCCCAGGAGGTAGTAGTTCAGCACCTCGTTGCCGAACCACAGGCCGCCCCAGACCCAACCGGGAACGGGGAAGGTGCCGCGGAAGATTTTCAGCAGCCAGACGAAGTAGCCGATGCGGACCCGTCGCTGGGCGAAGCGTAGACAGAATGCGCCCATGCACGCGGCCACGGCGCCGGAGGCACCCACCATCACCGACTCTGATGAGGGGTCGATGGCATAGTGGGCCACGCCCGCCACCAGCCCGCCCACGACGTAGAACCCCGCGAACAATGGCCGGCCCCAGGCATCCTCGAGCAGCAGGCTGGTCACGTAGAAAAACAGCAGGTTCCCCAGCAGGTGCATCCACCCCAAGTGGAGGAACATGTACGTGAGCCAGCCGGGTTGGGCGAGTCCCCGCGCGGGCACCAGGGAGAAGCGCGAGAGCAGGCTCGAGTCGTGCTGGGCGATGAGCTCCTCGCAGCGCTCATTCAGTCCCTGCTGCCGGTTCGTCACGCTCTCCGCTCCGTCGGATTCCGCGACGCGTTGGTGCATGTTGCGCACCAGCCTCCGGCCCGAATCGGACAGCAGCCGCTCCGCGCACGCGGGAGGGAACTCCAGGTCCGGGTGCTCGAGTGACTGCTCCAGCAGGGAGCGCAGCTCGTTCTCACCCACGCCTAGGGGGTTGGACGGAACGACCCAGGAGATGAAGAAGGCCACGATACAGATGGCCGCGATGGTGATGGATACCCGAGGCAGACGCTCCAGCTCGGTGTTGTCCACCCCCAGGGGCAGGAACAGCATCATGGCGTGGTTTCCCCCTCGTGCCTTGAGGGACCGACATATCACGACGGAGGCTCGCAACGGCGCGCCACTCCGTCCCGCCGCTTCAGATTCGAGCGACTACTGCGGAGGCAGCGGCCAGGTCAGGGACACGCGGTGGGCGCCACCAGGAGCGGCGTCCATCCACCCGGTGATGCGCTCGCTGCGCGCCAGCAGCGGCCCCAGTTCGGAGCTGGCCGCGAAGAGGGCCGCGAGCAACTCATCCGCCAGGATGTCCGTCAGGGAGATTTGCGCCAGACCTCGCGCCACTCGCTTGGGGTCCAACGCGAAGTCCACCGGGTGCTCCGTCTTCGTGCCTGTCTCCGTCAGCGCCGCCAGCGTGGCCTGGGTCACCGACTCGTCGTTGCCCAGGACGAGCTGCTTGCCCTTGAGGCGCACGAACACGTTGCCGCCCTTGAGCGGGAGCTTCCAGCCGTCCTCCAGCACCAGCACGTCCGGGAGCTTGCCCAGCGGGGCCAGCGCGGCCTTCACCGCCGCCACGTCCTTCACCTCGGCGGCAACGGCCTGGCGCACCGCGAAGAAGCGCGTCGACATCGCGCGCAGGGAGCCGCGCACCTGGACGTGGTCCATGTTCACCAACATGTGGCCCGTGAGCTGCTTCGTCACGGCCTTCGCCATGGACACCATCTGCTCCTTCGGACACGTGGGGCACAGGACCTGGAGCGTGGAGCGCATCGTGTCCACCGTCTGGAACACCCCCATGGGAGAGATGGACGCCCGCGAGGAGAGCAGTCCCTCTGAATTCATGGCCGCGTAAGGGCTGGTGCCTCGCGCCTGGAAGACCGGCAGCTGCAACTTCGTCGTCACGCCATCCACCTGCAGCGCGTTGGCCGTTCCGTCCAGGCCCACCACCGTGTTGCCCGACACGATGAATGCCACGCCCGGTACCTTGCCCAGCCGGGCATCTCGCGCGGGCGCCTTGCCCACCAGCCGGACGGACTCCTTGAGCAGGTCCGCGCCGCCGCGCTCGATGGCGCCGAAGGCGCAGACCTCCTTGCCCTTCATCGCGTAGCCCATGCTGCCGCCCATGTCGCGGTCGACATGCACCGTCGTCACCCCTCCACGCGTGGTGGGCTTCGCTTCGGCGCCGCCCGCGGCGGTGATGGCTTCGGCGGCCTTCGCCTGGAACACCTTGGCGTCGGCCACCCGCATGCAGGACACGCGTCCGTCATTGCGCATGGACACGGTGGCCGGACCGGCCGGATCCAGGCCCAGCTCGGACAGGGACTGGGGCCGCGTGGGGTCGACGGCGAGGAATGGGTGCAGCTCCGTTCGCCACGCTGAGGGACGCAGCAGCGCGGCGTGCTGGCCCGCGCGCTCCAGGAACGCAGCCAGACCCGTCAACGCATCCACCTTCGGCACATGGACGAGCGTCTGCGCCGAAGCGGCGGCACGAGGTGCGGGGGCCGTTGCCAGGGTGGCGACCAGGACGAGCGAGGAGAGCATGTCTCCGTGAGAACAGCCGGGCTCCCACGCTGTCAAGGAGGGACTCGCAGGGGCTCTGGCCCTCACCGTGGCCCAGGCGCCGCGCCGCACGCCGCCCCAGCGTGCGACCACCGGCGAGTCACGCCACGATACCGGGCCGCTGTCCGTGCCTGCTGTGCCGCCTCCGGCCTACAGACGGCCGGCGTTGGCCCACTCAATCATCCGCTCCGCCAGGTCCTCGGCGTCGCGGCGCAGATGCACCAGCTGGAGCACGTGGTCATCCGTGCACGCCAGCGCCATGCGCAGCACGAGCGAGTCGGCGAAGCGCAGCACCTGCGCGATGCTGATGCAGTCGCGGTCCTCGCTGGTTCCCGCGAAGCGCGCCGCGTCCGCGTCCATCGTCAGACCTTCCGCCAGCAGCGCCTGCACCAGCGCGGCACGCGCCACCGGGTGCTCGTATTCCGCCGCGTCGCGTAACTGGCGGCGCCACGGCTGCGACTCCCAACGCACCAGCGACGCGTCCTTGGCGCGCTTCACCGGCTGCGTGCGCTTCTTCCAGAATCCCCCACCAAGCACCGGCCTCGAGACGTTCATCTCCATCACTGCCCCCTCTCCACTACGGGGTCCATCCACAGGCATGAGCGACATGGATGCTGCTCCGTCGGTACCGCGCGTGCTGCTTCCGAGCCCACCCGGCGCGGCGGCGGCGGGCCTCGTTGCTGCTGCCCTTTATTACGGCGAGTCGGCATTTCCTTGACTCACCCCAGGGCGCCAAAGGGTTTCATCCGGGCGCCATCGCAGCGTTGACAGGGGGCGGGGGGCTCGGGACAGTCCTCGCGCCATGCCGACCTACCCCTCCACACCCCGTGAGGCGTTTCACCTGCTGCGCGCACTGTCCGAGGACCTGTCCCATGCGGACAGGCGTCCGCGCGCGCTGGCCGAGCTCCGCGAGCTGGCGGAGCTGTCTCGCCACCAACCCGAATCGGCGCCACTGCGGCTGGTGACGGTGACGGTGGCGGTGGGCGCTTCGCAGGAGCGGTTGGAGTTGTTCCTGCTGCCGTCCATCTTCGCTCCGGAGGCGTGGGCCTACACCTTCCTGGAGGGCCTGCTGAGCGTCCCGCTGGATGAGTACGCGGGAAAGCGGCTGGTGGAAGTCGGCGCGGGCTCGGGATGGATTTGCATCGCGCTGGCGAAGTTCACCCGGCTGGCGCACGTGCATGGCGCGGACCTCAATCCGCATTCGCCCGTGGTGGCGCGCTGCAACGCGTGGCTCAACGGAGACGAGTCGCTGGCGTCGCGCCTGTCCTTCGGGGAGAGCGACCTGTTGCGCGGGATACCTTCGGATGCCCCATGGGACTTCGTGGTGGGCTGCATTCCGCAGGTCCTCCGGGGCGAGGAGGATTTGCCATCCGAGCTGTCCCAGGCCGACGAGCAGGCGCTCTACGACTTGTCCAACTACTGCACGCTGCAGAACGTCTACGAGGACCACTTCGGGCTCGGGCTCATCGCGCGATTGCTGGACGAAGCGCCGGAGCGACTGTCGCCTACCGGACGGCTGCTGCTCAACCTCGCGGGCAGGCCAGGGCGCGTCATCATCGAGCGGATGTTCACCCGCCGCGGCTTCGACACGCACGTGCGGGTGGCCCGCCGGGTGATGCAGGCGGCGGACACGGACATCCGCCCTTTGGTGGCGCTGGAGCAGCGAACCGGCCGCGAGTTCGAGTTCTTCATGGAAGCGCGCAGCCCGGAGCCGCTGCGGGCGGCCACCGCGCTGGGCTGGCTCCAGGCTGGGAATCCGGTGTGGCACGAGGTGGCGGTGTGGGAGGCGCGGCTGGCGCTGCCTCGCGAGACGCTGGCGCTGCGGGCCGCGCTGCGCGAGCTGGGCGCTTCTGCGTTGCAGGAGGAGCTGGACCTGGGCGCCGCGTCGGCGGAGCAACTGGGCTTCGTCGCCGACCTGGCGGCGCGACTGGCGCGGGGCCCGCTGATGCCCTACGCGCACGAGGCGGGCGACGCGTCCTTCCGCCGGCAGGTGGTGCGCTACCTGGACCGGTACTTCGGGCTGCGGCTGACGGAAGAGGAGGTCTTCGTCGCGCCCGAGCGCGAGCAGGCGGTGTACTCGCTGCTGATGGCAACCTGCGACGCGGGCGACGAGGTGCTGGTGTCGCGCAACCTCCATCCGCTCTACGCCCGTGCGCTGGAGAAGGCGGGGGTGCGCGCCACGGTGACACACACGTCGCTGGCGGAGATTCGCCGGTTGTTGTCCGCGTTCGACGTGAAGATGGTGCTGCTCACGGTGGAGAAGGGGGAGCGCACCAACCTGTCCGTGCTGCGCGACATCGTCGCGGAGGCGGCGCGCCGGGGCATCTGGGTGGTGCTGGACGAAAGCGCCTTCTTCAACATCACCGGCGGAGTGGAGCCGCACACGCTCTTCGAGTTCCTGGCCCGTGAGGCCCACGCCCCCAACCTGGTGGTGCTCTATGGGCTCATCAAGAACGCGGTGTGGCCGGACCTGGAGCTGACGCTGCTCATGCCGGTGCCGCAGCCGCTGCGGGGAGACTTGGAAGCCGCGGCGGAGGTCACGTACTCGCGCATCAGCACCCTGGCGCAAGCGTTCTACGAGCGCACCTTCGCTGACCTGCTGTCGTTCCGCATCTCCTTCGCGGAGCCGGAAGCGCCCGCGCCGCGCAGGCCTCCGGTGGTGACGCTGCCCCGCTCGCGACGGATGGCGCGGCTGATGACCTTCCCCGCATTCGCGCCCAAGGTGTTCCGCGAGGACGACGCGGAGCTGGTGCGTCTGGATTACGGAGAGAACGAAGGGCCGCTGCCGCCTCCCTTGGTGGAGGGCCTCATCGCCGCGGGTGTCGCGCCGCGCGAGCCCGCACCGCAGACAGGACTGGCAGAAGC
Organism: Myxococcus sp. AB056; assembly: GCF_006547365.1. NCBI lineage: Bacteria > Pseudomonadati > Myxococcota > Myxococcia > Myxococcales > Myxococcaceae > Myxococcus > Myxococcus sp. AB056. The sequence continues at coordinate 18,708 of NZ_VHLB01000103.1, forward strand.
AGTGTCGGCCTTCCTGCTGGAGTCGCGCGCGGTGCGCTACGCGCCGGATGAGCTGGCGGTGGCGCCGGGCGTGTGGCCGCTCATCCACCACCTGGGCGTGGCGCTGCGCCAGCGGCTGGGACGCACGCCGCGCGTCTATGTGTCGACGCCGTGCTACGGCGTGTTGCCGCCCACCTTCGTCTCCGCAGGGTGTGACGTGGAGCAGGGGCCACTGTCGGGGCTGTTGGCCCGGCGAGGGCAGGGCGGTGGTGTGCCGGATGCCATCGTCGTGTCGCAGCCGTCGAACCCCTCCGGTGTCTACCTGGCCCGCGAGGAGCTGGTGGCCCTGGCCACCTATGTGGTGGAGCAGCGCTGTCTGCTGGTCTCGGACGAAATCTTCGGACTGGTGAACCTCACCAGCCCCACTGCGGAGACGGTTCCCAGCCCCGTGACGCTGGAAGGCGCGGTGCCCGGCATCGGCGCCCGCACGGTGCTGCTGGGAGGACTGTCCAAGGAGTTCGCGGCCGGTGGGCTCCGCGTGGGATGGCTCGCGACGAAGGACCGGGCGCTGGCCGCGGCGGTGCGTGACATCGGCCCTGGGGTGCTCCACCTGATGACGGCGCGCGCTGCGGCGTACCTGTATGCGGCATATGCCCGCAGTCCGGATGGCCAGTTGCTGTACCCCGCACGGCACCGCACCCTGCGGTCCTTCCTGGTGAAGATGCGGCGGGAGCTGGCGGAGAAGCGCGAGCTGCTGGCCGGCGCGCTGCCAGGGGATGGGCGCTCGGACGCGGGGGACGCGGGCGGACTCTTCTTGTCGCCTCGGATGACGGCATGGCTGGGGCAGGAGGTCGACGGGGTGCGGCTGACGCCGGAGAACCTTCCTCGCGTGGTGTACGAGCACACGCACGTCGTCCTGAATGGCGGCCCGTGGTGTGGGGATTCGGAGCGGGCGCGGGCCGTGTTCTCGATTCCACGGGACGCGCTGCTCCGGGCGCGTGAGCAGCTCTTGCGCTTCGGCGCGAAGCTGCGCGGCGGGCCGTCCGAGTCCTGAGGCGCGGGCCCCGCACGGACACTGTCCGGGGCCCATCGCTTGCCTCCGACTACAAGGCGGGTCGCGAGCAGATGGGGGCGGCCGTCACAATTCCGCCTCCGGGCAGCGGCGCCGGGACTTGGGGGGCGTGGGATGGCCGAGCCGGCGCAGCGCAATGCCATCGAGATGATGAACGTCCACAAGTCCTTCGGCGCCCAGCACGTGCTGCGGGGCGTGGACCTGGTGGTGCCCACGGGCACCACGTGCGTGCTGCTGGGCGTGTCGGGCTCCGGGAAGACGGTGCTGATGAAGCACCTGGACGGCCTGCTGCGTCCAGACCGCGGCACGGTGCGCGTGGACGGCGAGGAGCTGGCCTGGCTGGACGCCGCAGGGCTCGAGCGCGTGCGCCGCAAGATGGGCATCCTCTTCCAGGGCGGCGCCCTCTTCGACTCGCTCACCGTCGAGGACAACGTCGCCTTCCCACTGCGCGAGCGGCTCCATCTGGTGGAGAGCGAGGTACGTGAGCGCGTGCAGCGCGTGCTGGCGCTGGTGGGCCTGGAGGACGCGGCGAAGCAGCGCCCGGGCGAACTCTCCGGCGGCATGCTCAAACGCGCCGCCTTTGCTCGCGCCGTGGTGCTGGAACCGAAAATCCTTCTCTACGACGACCCCACCGCGGGGTTGGATCCGCTGAGGACCCAGTCCGTGGTGGACGTCATCCTCACCGGCAAGCACCGGCTCCATGCCTCGGCGCTCGTCATCACCCCGGACGTGGCCACCGCCTTCCGGGTGGGTGACAGCCTGGCGCTGCTCCATGAGGGACGCATCATCGAACACGCCCCGCCCGAAGCCTTCCGCCAGTCCCAACACCCCGCGGTCCAGGCCTTCCTCCATGACTGGCTGTTGCGCCGCGCGCGCGCTTCCGGGCACACGTCACCGCTGCTGCATTGAGCGCGAGGCTGTTCACCGGGGGACACTGATCCCGTCCCCTCGCTGGATGGCGCTGAACCTGTAAGTCAAGCATGCTCAGAAATCCCGGTGCGTTGTCGCACCGGGAGGCCCGTCCGAAGGACCCACGCATCCGGGGGGATGCCACATGCCCAATCTGCTCGACATGCCTCGCCAGGCATTGATGGACCTGCGTTCACGGCTCAGCCATTCGACGCTCGTGTCCCAGCTACCGCGCAACGTCGTGCCGGACAGTCTGTCCCTGTCCAGTCCGGCGCCTCAGGATTTCGCGCTCGCGGACCCGGAGCGGGTGGAGGGATGGCGGAGAGCCTGCGAACGGTATGTGCGGCCCGGGCAGGTCGTCATGGATGCATGCACCGGAACGGGCCTGCGGACCTTCCTGGCGGCCAGCCGTCAGCCGAAGAAGCTGTACGCGGTGGATGGCTCGCGGCTGCTGGACACGGCGCAGTGGGTGGCGCGCCGCAACGGGCTGGAGAACATCGACTTCGTGCGCGCGCAGCCCTGGCAGTACCAGATGCCGGAGAAGGTGGACGTCCTGCTGCATGAGTTGCTGGGCGACGCCCTCTTCGACGCGGGGCTGGTCCCTCGCATCCTGGACCTGCGCAACCGGGCGTTGAAGCCCGGAGGCCGCATCCTGCCCAACCGCTTCGAGGTCTTCGTGGAGCCGGTGCAGCTGCGGGACGAGGCGTGCATCCCCTTCATCTGGAGCCAGCGCTTCCCCAGCGTGGACTACAGCTGCCTGCAGACGCTGCGCGAGGCGATGAACCCGTCCTACTTCACGCGCGTCATCCGCTCCTACGAGGTGGACCACCTGTTGTGCGACCCGGAGCCCGCCTTCGCCTTCGACCTGGAGACAATGGTGGCCGACGGCCTGCCGCACCGCGTGCGCTTCTCCCGGCCCGTGGTGGACGAGGGGCGCGTGGACGGCTTCTGCCTCTTCTACAAGGTGGCCTTCGACGCGGAGCTGTCCTTCAACGTGTCGCCGCTGCGAGGGCAGAACTACGCGGGGATGATGCTCTTGCGCGTGGACTCGCGGGAGTTCGAGCGCTTCGAAACGCTGTCCTTCGAGCTGGACATGGTGGAGCACGCCGACGTGCGCACCTGGCGCTGGCAGTTCACCTGAGAGCAGAGTCCCCACCCGCAGTGCTGGCGGGTGGACAGCTCCCGCGGCGGGGAGGGTCCGCGTGAGCAGAGGGCGTGGCTAGCTTGCGTGGAGGCATGTCCTCTTCTCGACTCCTCTCCGTCCTGTTCCTGGCGCTGGGCGCCGCGCTTCCAGCCGCGGCCCAGACGTCCTCGCCGCAGCGTCCGCGCACGGTGGCCGGCGTGTGCGGCGCCACCAACTGGGCCTGCGTGGCCGAGTGCATCGACGCCGAGTGCGTCGACACCTGCATGCGTCAGGACTGTGAGCAGGCGCTGGAGCGGCTCAAGGCGTGTACCCAGAAGGCGGGCTGCGCGCCGAACGATACCGAATGCGGGCCGAAGGCCTGCCTGCCCATCTGCCAGCGCTCCTTTGAGCCCGCCCCGCCCAGCCCCGAGAAGGAAGTCCCGGCGCCGTGCGAGGGCGTGACGGCACCCGGGGCGGCGCCTCCCAAGGCGTTGGTGGGGACCTGGACGCTGGTGGCCGCCAGTCTGCCGGAAGACGAAACCGTGCGGGAGGAGCGCATCGAGGCCAAGCCTCGTTCGGACTACGCGCGCTCGTTGCAGGTGACGCCGTCGGGCTGCTTCGTGCTGCGCACCTCGCTGGAGGCCGCGACGCTGGGGCAGGGCAACTCGCTGGTGGTCCGCGCCTGGGGCACGCTGGACGTGTCGGGCAAGGACCGGGTGCGGCTGCGCACGCGCGACGGCCAGGCGGTGGGCCCGGTGTGCGGCGACAAGCGGGTGATTCCCCTGACGGGACCGAAGCTCAAGTTTCGGGGGAACGCCTATGTCTGGGACCTGGAGAAAGGCGTCCTGACGTTGATGGTGGACGACGAGACGAAGCAGACCTTCCAGTTCGAACGTGCGACCCCGGAGAGCGGAAAGAAGTAGAACGGCCTTCACCGGGAGGTCGTGAGACATGGCGGCGCAGGAGCGGATGTCGAGTGTGGACGCGCTGTGGTTCCACATGGAGGAACCCGCCAACCTGATGATGATTACCGCCGTGCTCTGGTTCGAGGGCCGGCTGGACTTCGAGCGGCTGCAGGCGGTGGTGCGGGAACGGCTGGTGGAGCGCTACCCCCGCTTTCGCCAGCGCGCGGTGGCGGGACTCGTGGGCCTGCCGCAGTGGGAGGAGGTCGCCGAGCTCGACCTGGACTGGCACCTGTCGCGGCTCGACGTGCCCCCGCCCGGGGACCGCGCCGCGCTGGAGTCGCTGGTGGGGGAGTGGATGAGCACGCCCCTGGAGCGCTCCCGGCCGTTGTGGCAGTTCCATGTCATGTCGGCCGCGGACGGGCACGACGTGCTGCTGGCGCGGCTGCATCACTGTCTCGCGGACGGCATGGCCCTGGCGCGGGTGCTGCTGACGCTCACGGATGGGGCGGAGGCGGAGCTGGCCGCCGAGACGCCCGAGCCCGCGTCGAGGCCTTCAACCGGTGGGCTCGCGAGCTGGGTGCGTGGGGCTCGGGCGGTGGCGGGGACCGCGCGCGCGGTGTGGCGCAAGGGCGCGGAGCTGGCCGCGGAGCCGATTCTCGTGGGCGACCTGCTGGTGCAGGGCGCTCGGGGCGCCGCGGCCATGGGCAAGTTGTTGGTGATTCCGCCGGACCCGCGCACGTCACTGCGGGGGCCGCTGGGGACGCAGAAGCGCGCCGCCTGGTCGGACCCGGTGCCGCTGGAGCGAGTGAAGGCCGTGGGCCGCGCGCTGGGCGGCACGGTGAATGACGTGCTGCTGGCGGCGGTGGCGGGCGCGCTGCGGCGCTACCTGGAGTCGCTGGGGGAGCCACCCGAGGACCTGCACGCGCTGGTGCCCGTGAATCTGCGGCCTCTCGACGTGCCCGTGCCTCGCGAGCTGGGCAACCACTTCGGCGTCGTCTTCCTTCGGCTGCCCGTGCAGCTGGGCACGCCTCAGCGCCGGTTGCAGGAGCTGGTGCGGCGGATGGAGCGGCTGAAGCGCTCGCCGGAGGCGGTGCTGACCTTCGGCGCGCTGGAGTTGCTGGGGTACACGCCAGCGGCGCTGGAGCGGTGGGTGGTGGATACCTTCGGCTCCAAGGCTTCGTTGATTGCCACCAACGTGCCCGGTCCGCGCGCGGCGGTGTCCCTGGCGGGCAGCCGGCTGGAGGGCCTGACGTTCTGGGTTCCCCAGACGGGCCATCTGGGGTTGGGCGTGAGCCTCTTCAGCTACGCGGGGCAGGTGACGGTGGGCGTGGCGGCGGACGCGGGCCGGGTGACCGACCCGCATGCGCTCATCCAGGCCTTCCACGAGGAGCTGGAAGCGCTCGCGACCGAGCGTGACTGAGGGCTGACTACAGCAGCTCGTACTCCTCCAGCTTGTTGTAGAGCGTGCGCCGGCTGATGCCGAGCAGCCGCGCCGCCAGCGTCCGGTTGTCGCCCGCGCGCTTGAGCGCATCCACCATCGCCTGGCGCTCCATCTCCTTGCGCTGGGACTCCAGGGTCCGGGCGGAGTCCGTGACAGGCGCCGTTGGCGTTTCCTGGGCGCTGACGGAAGGCGTCGCGGCAAAGGGGGCGGGGGTCAGGCCTGGCTGGCGCGCCAGCTCTTGAAGGACTTCCCGCCCGCCAATCACCTGCGTGTCGGAGAGCACCACCAAGCGCTCCAGGAAGTTCTGGAGCTGCCGCACGTTGCCGGGCCACGGCTGGGCCCGCAGCGCCGCGAGCCCGTCGGGCATGAGGGTGAAGGGCGGGCGCCCGTTCGTCTTCGCGTGGACCTCCAGGAAGTGCAGGGCCAACGGCTCGATGTCGTCCGGGCGTTCGCGCAGGGCCGGTATCCACACGGGCACCACGTTGAGGCGGTAGAAGAGGTCCTCGCGGAAGCGGCCTTCCTTCACGCGCTCTTCCAAGGGCTGATGCGTGGCCGCCACGAAGCGGACGTCCACCTTCACCGTTTGCGTGCCGCCCAGCCGCTCCAGCTCGCGCTCCTGGATGACTCGCAGCAGCTTCACCTGGACGGCGGGGGAGATGTCGCCCACCTCGTCGAGGAACAGCGTGCCGCCATGGGCCAGCTCCACGCGCCCGGGCTTGCGCGTGGCGGCGCCCGTGAAGGCGCCCTTCTCGTAGCCGAACAGCTCGCTCTCCAGCAGGGTGTCCGGCAGCGCCGCGCAGTGCAGCTTCACGAAGGGGCCATCCCGCCGGGGACTGGCGTCGTGAACGGCCTTGGCCGCCAGCTCCTTGCCCGTGCCGGACTCGCCGCGCAGCAGCACCGTGGCTGTACCGGCCGCCGCCTTCGCCAGCACGGCCTGCACGTCCGCCATGGCCCGGCTCTGGCCGATGAAGCCTCCCGTGGGCCGCACCTGCTGGCGCGCCTCCTCGCCCTGCGCGCGCAGCAGCGCCTTGCGGACGGTGAAGAGAATCTCCTCCCGGTCGAAGGGCTTGAGCACGAAGTCCGCGGCGCCCGCCTTCATCGCCTCCACCGCCAGCGGCACCGTGCCGTGCGCGGTGAGGAGGATGACGGGCACGTCCGGCCAGCCGCGCGACACCTCCGCGAGCACCTGCAGGCCATCCATGCCCGGCATGCGCACGTCGCTCACCACCACGTCCACCGGCTTGCTCGCCAGCAGCGCCAGGGCTTCCTGCCCGTCGCGCGCCGCATGCGTCGTCAGGCCCGCCTGCGTCAGCAGGGCGCCCAGCACCTTGGCCACGGCGGGGTCGTCGTCGACCAGCAGCACCGTGCCTCTCAATGATTCGTTCAAGCAGCTTCTCCCACGCCTGCGCCGCCCAGGCTCGCGTCCGTGACGGGCAGGCGCATCCGGACCACCGTACCGCGCCCCTCCCGGCTTGTCAGGAGCACCTCGCCACCGTGCGCTTCCACCACGCGCCGGACGAAGGCCAGCCCCAGGCCGCTGCCCGAGGCCTTGGTGGTGAAGAAGTCGTCGAAGGCACGCTCGCGCGTTCGAGCGTCCATGCCCTCGCCGGTGTCCTCCACCTCCAGGGCCACGTCGGCACCGTCACGCAGCGCGCGCACGGTGAGGGTGCCACCTCCGGGCATCGCCTCGCAGGCGTTGCGCACCAGGTTCTCCAGGGTGTTGGCCAGCAGGTCCAGGTCTCCCGCGCAGGGGGGCAGGCCGGCGGCCAGCTCCCGGATGATGACGACCTTGCCCGGGCTGGCGAAGGCCTGGAGCGACAGCACGCCCTCCACCAGCCGGCGCAGGTCCACCGGCTTGGGCAGGGGCTCCACGCGCGCCAGCCGCTGATACGTGTCCACCACCCGGTCCAGGCGCTCCACCTGCTCCAACAGCAGGTCCAGGAACTCGCCGTGCCCGTCCCACGGACGCCCGCGCGCGTGCTCCTCCTTGAGGTACTGCGCGGCGCCCTTCATCGCGGCGATGGGGTTCTTGAGGTCGTGCGCCATCTGCGCGGAGAAGCGGCCCAGCGTGGCGAGCTGCTCCAGGCGCTCGCTCCGGCTGACGTAGGCGGTGACGCCCCGGCGGGTCGCGGCCACCAGGGCGAACGTCACCGCCGTGGTGCAGATGATGAGCGTGCCCGCCTGCGCGACGAAGAGCCGCACTACGGCGAGATAGGCCAGCACCCCCAGCCCCGCGATGCCCGCCGCGTGCAGCGCCAGCCGGGGCGCGCCCGGGTCGTCTCCGAAGAGGCCGAAGCGCAGCGCCGCGGTGGCCATGACCGGCAGGCCCAGGAGCGTGCCCACGTGGCCGAGCCGCACTACCTCCAGGCCCAGCTCCGCCGCCAGCTCCGTCATCAGCAGGGCCACCACCAGCGTGAGCCCCAACAGCACCAGGCCCGCGCGGGCGCGCTCGTCCGGGTGTCGCGAGCGCAGCACGTGCAAGCCCAGGAGCGCGAAGCCTCCACTGAGGATGGGAATGGCCAGCGCGGAGACCAGCAGCCCGAAGCGCAGCGTGAGCAGGTGCGCCTCCAGCATGGGCGCGCCCAACGCCACCAGCATGGCGAGCGCCAACACGCCGAAGAGGGCATAGGCGCTGTACATGGCCCAGGCGAGGCTTCGTCGCCGTCCCACGAAGGACAGGATGAAGTGCAGCGCGCACGGCACCGTCATCAGGCCCGCGGTGAAGCCCACCAGCCGCCAGCCGTCCTCATCCGCGCGCACCAGCGCGAAGCCGGAGAAGTTCCACGTCGACAGGGCGATGGACAGCAGCGACAGCGGCAGCGCCAACGGACTCTTGCCCACGCGCACCAGGGCCAGGCCCGCCAAGGCGAGCTGGCCCGCGCAGGCCAGGAGGCTGATCCACATCCCACCCGTCATGGGGCGCTCCGATGCTGGGGACTAGAGCATGCCCAGCCGGCGCGCGTTGGCCGGCTCCACCGCCGCGGCCTCCCAGCGGCGCACCGCCTGCTCGCGTTCGGCTTCGGGGGCATCTGCGTAGTAGCCCAGCGTGTCGTGCAGCGCGCGGCTCAGCTCCTCGATGGCCGCCAGTCGCACGTCCAGCTCGCGGTGGCGCAGCGCGGAGACGAGCCAGTCCGCGCGACGGCGGCTGCGATTCTCCGCCCACCACGCCGACCACTGACGCGCATCCAGTCCCAGCGTGGCGCGCGTTACTTCCCGCAGCGCCTCCGCCGCGGCCTGGGCGCACATCTCGTCGTCGCCGCCCGTGAGGCGGATGAGGCCCTCAATCGCGTCGCGGTCATGCAGCGTGCCCAGGGCGCGCGCGGCCAGCGAGCGGCGCAGCGGGTCTCGGCTGCTCAGCTCGTGGCGCAGGTCGCGCAGGGCGGCGTCCAGCCGGGGGAGCTGCTTGAGCGCGGCGGCGGCCACGCGCGCGGCGCTGGAGATGTCCGGCTCCAGGTCGAACAGACCGCGCAGCACGCCGTCCACCAGCTCCACGTAGGGGAGGTTGCCGGCGGTGAGCAGCGCGAAGTAGCGCGTGTCCGCGTCCTGGGAGTCCAGCAGTGGCGACACGGCCTGCGCGGCGGGGCGGCCCAGCCGGGACAGCGCGCCGGGGATGGGCCCCAGCTCGTCCGCCTCGGGCAGCTCCACCACGGGCAGCCGGCTCCAGGCCGTGGGGCCGGGGAAGTGCTGGGCCAGCACCCGGGCGCTGGCCTCGGGCGAGCGCGCCAGCTCCGCCATGGCGTTGGCGCGCTGCGCGGCGTCCGGGCCGGTGAGGCGACGCAGCAGCGGCGCGAAGTCCGGCGGCGGGCGCTCCTCTTGTGACTGCGCGCGCGGCGGCAGCGCGGCGGCGCGGCCCATGTTGCCGGTGGCACCTCGGCCGAAGAAGGGGCTCCAGCCCAGGCCGGCGACCACCGCGGGGGCCGGCGCGGGCGCGGCGGCCACGGGCAGGTCCACGTCGATGGTGAGCTCCACCTCGTCCGGCGCGCGCAGCTCCGACACGCGCTGCTTGCGGAAGAGGATGAGCTCCTGGAAGGCCGCCGGCAGGTCCTGGCAGAACAGGATGTAGTCGGACAGGCGGCGCTGGCTGATGGGCCGCTGGCCACAGTCACCGTAGAGGATGGCCACCAGCCGGCCCTTCACCTCGACCGGGTACAGGAAGACGGTGCGCGGCGTCTGGCGTCCGAACAGCTCCAGGTAGTGCCGCGTGAGCGCGTCCGGAGGCAGTGGGCCCGCGTAGCTGCCGCGGGTGACGGCCACCGTGCGGAAGACGCTGCTGGCATCCAGCGGGATGGACACCTGCGTGAGCTGCTCTCCCGCCATGCCGTCGCCGCGAGCCTCCAGGCCCGTGGCGCCGCCCCGCAGCACGGCGAAGGAGGCGACGTAGTCGAAGGTCCTGCGGCCGAAGCGCAGCGCCACGTCGATGAGGCGGTCGCGGTCCTTGGTGGCTTCCTTCAGCGCAGCGCGCGCCTGGGCCAGCGTCCAGTCCGGCACGTCCTGGCTCGCGGGCGGAGCAGAGGGACGGCTCTCCAGCGCGGCGGGCTTGGGACGGGGCTGCGGCGTGTTCTGCGCGGCGCCGGGGTTGGGGAAGACGAGGAACGCGGGCTCGCTGCGCGGAGCCGCCGCGGGCTTCGGCGGCGGCGCCACCGGCGTGGCGAAATGGAGCGTGGGCGGCGCGGCCGGCTGTGCGGGCGCGGGGGGCCACACCTGCGGCGTGCCGCTGGCGCCGGCCTGGGCCGGTGGCCACACCTGGGGCTGTCCCGAAGCAGGGGCTGCCGGGCCGGACTGCGCCGGGGCGCGTGCTCCCGTCGGGGCCGGAGGGGTGGAGGG
>NZ_VHLB01000104.1:0-28734 GCF_006547365.1 Myxococcus sp. AB056
CCTCCCCAGGCGGGCCCACCTCCCGGCCTCCCACAGCGGAGGCCGGAAAAGCGAAATGCCCTACCGCGCCCCACGACCGAGAAGCACATGCCTCACGGTGTGGAAGATGATTCCCACGTCCAGGAACAGCGAACCGTTCTTCACGTAGTACAGGTCGAACTCCAGCTTGTTCCGCGCATCCTCCACCGACGCGCCGTAGGGGTAGCGAATCTGAGCCCACCCCGTCAGGCCTGGCTTGACGGCCTCCCGCAGGCCGTAGAACGGAATCTGCTGCTTCAACTGCTCGACGAACACTGGCCTCTCGGGGCGGGGCCCCACGAAACTCATGTCTCCCGTCAGGATGTTGAAGACCTGGGGAATCTCGTCGATGCGCGTGCGACGGATGAAGCGGCCCACCCGCGTGACACGGTCATCGTTCGCCTTCGCCCACACCGCGCCATCCTTCTCCGCGTCCGTGCGCATGCTGCGGAACTTCCACAGGTGATACGTGCTCCCGAACAGCCCGGTCCTTTCCTGCCGGTAGAAGATGGGTCCCTTCGAATCCAGCTTGATGGCCACCGCGACCAGCAACAGGAAGGGCGCGGACAGGAGTAGCAGGAGGGATGCCACCGCGATGTCGAAGCCCCGCTTCAGCGTGCGGCGCAGCGGGGACACGGTGAGCTCGTCCGCGAAGGCGAAGTCGCTCGCCCTCAGGAACTGCACTGGAATCCGGCGCAGCACCCGCTCGCAGAAGCCCGTGGCCTCATACACCCGCCGGCCCTGGAGCCGACAGCGCAGCAGGCCGTCCACCCAGTTTGCCCCGCGCATGTCATCCGCGGCCTGCACCACATAGGCCGCGTTCAGCCGGGCCGCCGTCTGCTCCAGCGCCTCGCCCGAGGTGCGGGGGTCCGTCAGGCCCACGATGCGGTAGGTGCCCTCCCCGCCCGCTTCAATCGCGCTGGCCACCGCGCGCGCCTTGGGCCCTTCTCCGACGATGAGCACCGAGTGCGGCGCTCCCACCAGGGCGCGGATGGACACCCGCACCATCAACGTCCCGGCCAGGGCGCCCATGGCTCCGCCCAGCAGCGTGCCAGGCGGAAGCTGCATGGGCACCACCAGCGGGGTGACGAGCATGACGCCGCCCGCCACCATCGCCGTGACACCCGCGGCCTTGAGGAACCGGTATCCCCGCACCCGGTCCTCCGCGGCCACACGGAGGTCATACAAATCCAACAGATACAGCGTGAACTGGAAGGTGACGACGAACGCCGCGCCCATCCACAGCAGCGTGGGCCACAGCTGCGACAGCGGCGTGTGTGTCCCTTCAGGCGCGAAGAGTGCCGCGCAGGCCGCCGCGCCCATCACGCAGGCCAACGCGATTGCCGAACTCTCGGCGAGGAAGAACGTCAGTTTCTTTGCAGAGAAATAATGGTGAAAAACGCGGAGCACGTGCCCCTCCAACCTACCCGCCCGACCCTCTTCCACCACCGGCCCCGCCCCCTGTCACCAGGAGGCGGGAACCGGAACCAAAGCCCCCCTCCGCTACCTCTTCTCGTAGTTCTTCAGATACGGCGCCGAGTGGACCTCCGCGCCATTCAGCACGCACCCGACGATGGGCGCGCCGCCCAGGCTCTCCACCGCCTGATGCACCGCCTTGCCCGACGTCACGTTGGCGCGGATGACCATCAGCACGCCGTCCGCCTGATGGCCCAGGATGGCCGCGTCCGCGAAGGGCAGCGTGGGCGGCAGGTCGACGTAGACTTCGTCGAAGCCCTCACGCACCGCCTTGAGGAACTGCTTCATCCGGCCGCTCGCCAGCACCTGCGCGGTGTCCTCGGGCGTGACGCCCGCGGGGATGAGGGCCAGGCGCGTGGAGTTGAACCGCCGCACCACGTCCCGCACCTCACAGTCCCCCGCCAGCAGCTCCGCCAGGCCCGTCTTGTTGCGCATGCCCAGCGTGGCCGCCACGCCGCCCCGGCGCAGGTCCGCATCCACCAGCAGGATGCGGCGCTCCGGGTTCGCCCGGGCCGCGGCGAGCGCCAGGTTGACGCTCGTCACCGTCTTGCCTTCCCCAGGCATCGCCGAGGTGAGCGCGACGACCTTCATCGGCCGCAGGTCCCGCATCCGCTCGAGCCTGTAATAAAGACTCCGGTATTGCTCCGCCGCGGCCGATGCCGGCGCCGTCAGCGTCACCACCCGGCGGTCCACCGCGTTGCCGCCCGTCGGGTTGTCATCCACTCGGGGGAGGAAGTTGCCCGCCCGCTCCATCGTCTGATCCATGTCCGTCCTCCGTCCTTTTCCGGCGCGACTCAGTTCAACGACGTGGGGTTAGACACGCTGTTTCGAGCCCCCGAAGCCGGCATCAGAATCCGCCGCTCCGTCTTGCCCTGCATTTCCGGGACCACGGCGAGCACCGGCAGCGTCAAGCGCTGGCGAACCTCGGTGCCGTCGCGCAGGCTGTCGTCGCGCATCTCCAACACCGCCCCCGTCAGCACGCCCAGGCCCAGGGCCAGGAGGAAGACGATGAGCATGCCCGCCATGCGGTCCGGCCGGGCCGGGGTCGCCGGCACGCCCGCCGGGGAGATGACGTTGAACAGGCTCTTGGCGCTCTTGGCCTCCAGCTCCTGCGCGATCTCCGCCTCCACCTTGCGGCTCACCACGCTCTGGTACTTGGTGCGCGCGATTTCGTAGTCGCGGTTCATCACCGCCAGCTCGTGCGCCCAGCGCGGGGTGTTGTTCAGCCGGCCCTGGTACGCCTCGGCCTGCTTCTGGAGGTCCTGAATCTCCTGCTGGATGTTGCCAATCAGCGTGGCCACGCGGGTGCGCTCGGCGCGCTCGGCCCACAGCCGCCCTTCAGCCTCCTTGCGGCGAGCCGTCATGCCGTCCAGCTCCGTCTGGAGGCGCTTCACCTCCGGGTGGTCCTCCGTCCAGGTGGTGCGAGCGTTGACCAGGGAACGGGTGAGCCCGTTCTCCGCGGCCTCGAGCCGGCCCGCCTCGCTGTCCACCGCGTTGCGCGCGCGGGCCAGGTCGGAGCGGCGGCCCTCGGCGACACGCAGCTCCTCCGACTTCGTCTGGAGCTGGTGCGACACGCGCTCCAGGCCGCGCATGTTCATCTCCATCTGCTCGGGCAGCTCGCCCAGGTGGTCCACCTTGAACTGGGAGATCTTCGCCTCCCAGTTGCTGACCGCCTTGCCCAACTGAACCATCTCCTCGTTGAAGAGGTCGGTGGCGCGCGCCGCCTGCGCCTGACGAATCTTCAGCGTCTCATCGGAGAAGATGGTCGGCAGGCGGTTGGCCACCTGCGCCGCCACCTGCGGGTCGCGGTTGGCGTAGGTGAGCTCGAAAGCCGTCTCACCCTCCACGCGCACCGTGAGGTCCTTGCGCATCTGTGCGACGGCGGCCTCCATGCCCTTCTCCGAAACGATGTCCGGATAGAGGTTCATCTCCTCGATGGCCTTCTGAAGCACCGGACGCGCCAGCAGCTCCTGGCGAACGGTGAGCAGCCGCTGCTCGATGATTTCGCTCACCGTGCGCTGCACCATCTCCTCACCCGGCCGCTGCGGCTCTACGCGGACCACCACTGAAGCCTCGTACATGCTCGGCCGGGTCATCACGATGGCTGCGCCCACCACGAAGACCACTGCTGCGATGGCACCGACCAGGGCCTTGCGCCGCCACAGGGCTCCCAGAAGCTGGTCTGCCGTCATCCCTCGCTCCATGTTCCGCTCCTCCTCCATCCCACGCGCTGTAGCTACCAAGGCGTCACCACCAGACGGACGGCGAACACATTGCGCGTCAGGTCCACCGCGCTCGCCGAATCCGCCAGCCCAACCTGAGCGATTCGATCCACCGCACCCTGCGCCGACAGGCGCCGGTCAATGCGGTACTCCACACCACCACTCACCGCGTAGCCCTGCGACACCCGCGGCGCTCCTCTGAACACGGCCCAGTCCAGCGACGGGGCCTGCCCGTTGCGGAAGAAGCTGGCCGCGCCAAATAGCGAGAACTTCTGGGTGAACCGGCGCGCCAACATCACCGACGCGTAGTCCGCCCACAGCGCGTTGGTGAAGCCGTTCGCGCCCACCAGGTCGTGTCCCATCGACACGCCCACGTCGAACATCTCCCCTTCGCGCTGCAGCTCCACATTCACTCGCGGAACCCAGCCACCCTGCTGGCCCACCGGCGCCAGGTACCGCACGGGGCCCGCCCGCACGGTGAAGGTGGTAGGCCGCGTCAGCCGATACCGCAACCCCAGCGCCGCGCCGTGTGACTGGCTCAGCGCCCCCTCATAGAGGAAGCCCTGGTACCGGTACTCCAAGCCCAGGCTGAGCCGGCGCGTGGCGCGGTACCAGCCTTCAATGGAGGGCGTGTGCGCGTACCCCGCGCGCTGCCCCACGTCGATGATGCGCACCGCCTCGAAGCGGTAGCCCGCGCGCACGTCCAGCCGCTCCGCCACGCGGTTCGTCACGCCCAGCGTCGCCTGCGTGAAGAACGTGGGCAGCGTGGAGCGCGCCAGGCCGTCACGCGGCAGCGAGCTGGGGTCCGTGACACGGAACACCCGGATCGCCGTGTCCAGCCGCAGGCGACGCGTCATCTGGTGCCGGGCCTCCAGACCGCCCCGGTGGTCCAGCGTCGTCCTGCCCGAGCCATGCCGCATCAGCAGGTCGGCCGCGTAGAAGCTGTCCAGCGTGAGCCGCGCGTCCTTCGCCTCCAGTCCCAGCCGCGGCGTCACCTTCGTCATCAGCTGGCCGGCGCCGCCACCGCCCAGTCGCAGGTCGTCGTCGAACCGCTCCTCGGCCGTCAGCCGAAGCCGGGGTTCCCATATCGTCGCGGCCTGCGCGGCAGGCGCACCGAACATGAGGCCCGCGAGTAGCCACTTCTTCCAGTTGCCCTTCACCGTCGCCCTCCGTCCCGCACGCCCACCACCGCCCACGTCCACGACGCCCACTGCGTCACCACCCCTCACGGAACGACGACGGTGTCACCCGGCCGGAGCATGACCTCGTGTCCGCCATCCGGAGAGATGAGGTCGCTGTAGCGCACCGGAATCTGTCCGCCCTTGCTGTCGGTGCGGATGACCACGATGCCGTCCGAGTTGGCGAAGTCCGTGAAGCCGCCCGCCAGCGCGATGGCCTGCAGCAGCGACACGCGGCCGCGCAGCGGATAGGCGCCCGGGTGGGCCACTTCGCCGGTGACGAACACGCGGCTGCTGTTCACCTCGCGGACAATCACCGTCACGCGCGGCTCCTGCACGTACGGCTGGAAGGCCTCCTTCAGGGATTCGGCCAGCTCCGTGGGCGTCTTGCCCGCGGCGTGGACCTCGCCCACCATGGGCATGGAGATGTAGCCATCCGGACGGACCGGCAGCGTCCGGGACAGCTCCGCGTCACGCCACACCGCGATGTCCAGCACGTCCTCGCGGCCAATCCGGTAGGGCTGCTCCGTGTTGTCCACCGTCACCTTCGGCTGGTGCGCGCAGCCCCCCAGGAGCATCACGCCCAACACCGTCCAGAACCCCGCGCTCGTCTTGCCCATCGTCAGCTCTCCCTCAAAAGCGTGTGTCGCGCTCCCGGCCCTACCGCAGCCGGACGTTGCTTCCGGCGGCGTTGCCTTAGCAGCGCGTGTGCCACGTACTGGAGGGAGGGAAAGCCCTTGGATCGCAGTGGGTTACGAAGTGCCCTCCTGGGAGACCCCATGGGGTTCGGGAAATTTTTCCGGCATCGTACCCGCGTCGCACCCGGTGCTTTCTTCAGACATTGCGCTGATCAGGGAACGACTTTGCCCTCCGCGGCCCCTCCCGCTTCCCACTTCCCGGGGCTGGAGGCTGGCACGCGTCTTGGATTGAAGTTCGCGCGAGGCAATGAATTCCACAACGCGTGATGAGTTCGCGAGAACGGGGGATGGTCGGATGAGGAAGGCGGCTGGGGCGGTGGCGGCGTCGTTCGCGATGGGCACCGGAGCCATGACCCTGATGGGTGTGGCCTTCGCAACGCAGATGGAGGCCGCGGTGGTCGCGGTGGTGGGCCTTGCGTTGTACGCGAGCAGCGCGCTGCTCACGAACAAGGCGCCGGCGACGGCGGCCACCAGCGTCGCGAAGCAGGCGTAATCCGGATGTAACGAAAGAGGCCGGGCGCCCGCACGTGGCGCCGGCCTCTTTCCTTTGGCGCGCGCGGTTTCGGACAATAAGGTGCGCCGCCATGGCCAAGCCACAGTACTGGCTCATCAAGAGCGAGCCCTCCGTCTACGCCTACGCCCAGTTGGAGAAGGACGGGAAGACGGAGTGGACCGGCGTGCGCAACTTCGAGGCGCGCAACAACATCCGGGCGATGAAGCCCGGGGACCTCTGCCTCTACTACCACTCCAACGAGGACAAGGCCGTGGTGGGCGTGGCCCAGGTGCTCACGCCGCCGGGACCGGACTCCACCGTGCCCGATGAGGACTGGGCCGCCACCTTCATGGGGCCTGTCGTCCCCTTCACGCAGCCGGTGGACCTGGCCACCATCAAGGCCACCGCCGCACTGAAGGACTTTCCGCTCGTCACCCGCGGCCGGCTGAGCGTAGCCCCCGTCACCGCCACGCACTTCAAGCAGGTGTTGAAGATGGGGAAGACAGTGCTACCGAAGTAGTACGGTGACGCTGGTGGGGCGCCACCCCCGAAGGCATACTCCGGCGCCGTGAGTGCCACTGACATCCGCAAGATTCCGGCTCAGGAGACGCGCGGTCTCCGCCGCGCCATCCTCCGTCCCAACCAGCCTCCGGAGATGGCCGTCTATCCCGGAGATGACGACGCGGACACGCTCCACCTGGGCGTCTATACGGAGGGCCGCCTGGTGGGCGTGGCCTCCCTGTATCGGGAGCCGCCGCCGGACGCGCTGCGCGCCACCACGGCCTGGCGCCTGCGAGGCATGGCGGTGGACGCCACCCTGCGTGGGCACGGCCATGGCGCCGCCCTCCTGAAGGCCTGCATGGAGCATGCGACGCGGCAGGGCGGTTCCCAGGTGTGGTGCAACGCGCGGATGACGGCCTCCGGGTTCTACCGCGCGCAGGGCTTCGCACAGCGAGGCGAGCCCTTCGACCTGCCCGGCATCGGCCCGCACCACCTCATGTGGCGCAACCTCGGAAATTCCTGATGACCACCCTCCCCGACCTCGACCTCATCCGGACCTCCATCGAGCGCATCGACGAGGAGATCCTCGATGCCCTCCGCCGCCGGATGGCGCTGGCGGACGACGTCGCCCGGGCGAAGCTGGCCGCCGCCGCGCCCTTCCGGGACCAGCGCCGCGAGGACCTGCTCCTGCGCCGCATCCGCACCCGCGCCGCGGAGCACGGCCTGGACCCGCACGAGGTGGAGCGCATCTGGCGGCTCTTCATCGACATGTCCGTGGCCCGGCAGCACGAGCTCGTCACCCGCCTGGACACCACGCCCCTGCGCGTGGCCTACCCTGGCGTGGAGGGCTCCTACAGCCACCTGGCCGCGCGCCGCCGCTACGGGCACCGCACGGGCGGCGTGCTGCTGTCCGGCTTCGACCATGCGCGCGAGGCCGTGGAGGCGCTCCGCCGCGGCGAGCAGGACCTGGTGCTGCTGCCCATCGAGAACACCACCGCGGGCAGCATGAACGAGACGTATGACCTGCTCGCCGAGGGCGGCGTGGTCATCACAGCGGAGCTGGTCAGCCAGGTGGACCACCGCCTGCTGGGCCTGCCGGGCGCGAAGCTGGAGGGCCTGCGGGAGGTGCTGTCCCATCCGCAGGCGCTGGCGCAGTGCGAGACGTTCCTCCGGGAGAAGGTGCCCTGGGCCCGCGCGGTGCCGGACGTGGACACCGGCGGCGCGGCGCAGAAGGTCCGCGAGCGCAACGACGCGTCGGTGGCGGCCATCGCCAGCGAGACGGCGGCGCAGCGCTTCGGCCTGGAGGTGCTCGCGGGCGATTTGCAGCCGGCCTTCGACTACACGCGCTTCGTGGAGGTGGGCCGCGAGGCCACGCCCCTGGCGCCCGGCGTGCCGTGCAAGACGTCCCTGCTGGTGGTGCTGGAACACAAGCCCGGCACGCTGGGGGAAATGCTCCAGCGGCTCACCCTGCGCGGCGTGAACCTGAGCAAGCTGGAGTCGCGCCCCATCCCGGGGCAGCCGTGGCAGTACCGCTTCTACCTGGACGTGGAGGGCCACGCCGCCTCCGCGGCGGTGACGGCGGCGCTGGACGACATCCGTCCGCTCACCTCGTCGCTGCGCGTGCTGGGGACGTATGCGCGCGCGGAGTCGCCTCATGCCTGAGTCGCCGCGTCGCATCGCCTTCCAGGGCGAGCCTGGCGCCTACGGAGAAGAGGCCCTGCGCGCGCTGCATGGCGCCGACGTGGAGGCCGTCCCCTGCCTCACCTTCCGCGCCGTCTTCGAAGCCGTGGCCGAAGGCCGCGTGCACGGCGGCGTCGTGCCGGTGGAGAGCTCGCTGGGCGGGCCGGTGGCGGAGACGGTGGACCTGCTGCTGGAGCATGACGTGCCGGCGTCGGGCGAGCTGTCCCTGCGCATCCGCCACTGCCTGCTGGCCCCACCGGGCCTGGCACTGGACGACATCCAGCAGGCCCTCTCCCACCCCCAGGCCCTGGCGCAGTGCGCGGGCTACCTGCGCCGGCGGGGCATCACTCCGCTGCCGGAGGCGAACACCGCCATCGCCGCGCGAAAGGTGGCGGAGGAGAGGCCTCCGCACACGGCCGCCATCGCCAGCCGAATGTCCGCGGACCTGTACGGACTGGCCGTGCTGGAGGAAGGCGTGGAGGACTCGCCGGACAACTTCACGCGCTTCATCGCCCTGGGGCCCGCGCCCGAACGGACGTGGACGCGGCGGAAGACGGCGCTGGCCTTCACCGTGGAGAACGGGCCGGGCGCGCTGTTCCGCGTGATGAGTGCCTTCTCCTCACGCGGCCTCAACGTGGCGCGGTTGGAGTCCCGGCCGCAGCGCCGCGCCTGGGAGTACGTGTGGTGCCTGGACGTGGACGGCGCGCTGGAGGACCCGCGGGTGCGCGAGGCGGTGGCCGCGGCCCAGGCCGCCTGCGTCACCCTGCGAGTGCTCGGAAGCTACGGCGTGGTATGAGGCTCGCTCAGACGCTGGTGGCCTTCAGCCCGTCGCCGCTCTGCACGGCCGTCTCGTACGCGGAGCGCACCAGCTGGACGTAGCGCTGCAACGCGGGGAGCTGCTCCATGCGCAGAGCCTGGGGGCCGTCACACAGGGCGGCCTCCGGGTGCGGGTGGAAGTCCACCAGCACCATGGACGCGCCCGCGATGAGCCCCTGGCCAATGGCGTGGAAGATGTCCGGCAGTCCGTCCGGCGGCGGCGCGGCCTGGCCAATGGCGTGCGACGGGTCCACGCACACCGGCAGGCGCGTCAGCCGGCGCACCACGGGCACGTGGGCGAAGTCCACCATGTTGCGGTGCGGGTCCCCCAGGTGCGTCTTCACGCCGCGGAGGCAGAAGATGATTTTCGGGTTGCCCTCGCTCGCCACGTACTCACACGCGTTGAGCGACTCCTCCAGCGTGATGCCCATGCCGCGCTTGAAGAGCACGGGGAAGACACGCTGCTGGCCAATGCTCTTGAGCAGCTCGAAGTTCTGCGCGTTGCGCGTGCCCACCTGGAGCATGACGCCCGTGGCGTTGCCGGAGCGCTCCAGCGCGTCGCGAATCTCGTCGATGTGACGCGGGTGCGTCACCTCCATCGCGATGACCTTGATGCCGTGCTTGCCCGCTGACTCGAACACCCAGGGCAGGCAGGCAGCGCCCAGGCCCTGGAACTCGTAGGGGTTGGTGCGGGGCTTGTAGGCGCCCATGCGCGTGGTGCGGATGCCCAGGCGAGCAAGCGCCGCCATCATCGTGTCCACGTTCTCCGGGTTGTCCACGGCACACAGGCCGGCGAACACATTCACGGAGCGTTCGTCGAAGGTGACGCCGTTGTACTCGAAGCCGGCGGACGTCCGCTGGCCCTTGTGCCGGCCGATGACGCGGTACTTCTGCGACACGCGCACCACCTGCCGCACGCCGGGAATCTGCTCGAAGGGCTCCACGGGCACCTGCGCGGTGGAACCCAGCAGGTAGACCTCCGTAATCGTGTACTCGGAGCCACCGATGACGTGCGTCCGCGGCGTCACTCCCTTGTACTGCGATGCAACCTGGAGGACGGCGGACACCACGGACTCAGGCGAGTCCGGCTCGAGCATGACGATCATCTTCGGTTCTCCCGGGCGGCGTTGTCGTACTTCACGCGAATTGCGTGAAGCGTTGCGGAAAAAGGCCGCGGCAGATGTAACACTTCGAACCGCTTTGCCGCGTCCGGACTTGAAACCGGAAGGGGGCTGCGCCCCGTCCAGGCCCCGGCGGGCCGCCTGCTAGGCCGGCACGGGGCGGAGCCGGGTGGCGAGCTGGGCGTAGTGGTCTCTCTGAGCGGGGTCGCCCAGGTGCTCCCACACGTCTGCCAGGGCCCGGGCGCACTCGGCGGAGCCAGGAGACAGCGTGAGCGCCAGCTCGAAGACGTGGCGGGCCTGGCGGTAGCGGGCCTTGTCCGGGCGCCGGGAGCCCCGCGTCAGCAGCGCGTTGCCCAGGGTGTAGATTTGAACGGCGGCGGACTCGCGGTAACCCGGCGTGGGGTTGAGCTGCGTGGCGCGCTGGAGCAACTGCGCGGCGGCCTCCGGCTCCCCCAGCTCCAACTGGCAGAGGGCTGCGTCGCGGTGGGCCTCGGCCTCGGTGGGGTCTACTTCGATGGCGCGCTCGAAGCAGCGCAGCGCCTCCTCGAAGCGCTCCAGCGTGGCCAGTGACGCACCCTTCGCGGTGAGGGCCGGGACGTGCTTGGGGTCTACGGCGAGCACCTTGTCGAAGGCGAGGATGGCCGCCTCGTGGTTGCCCGCCATGGACAGGCTCACGCCGTCATTGAAGGCCGCGAACAGCAACTTGGACATCTCTCCCCCAGCTCAAGGGTGACACCGGCCGCGCTCATGGGCCGGAGGGTCAGCCTCTCACCGGAGAAGTCCCCATGGAAAGACGTCATTCCTGGGCGCGCTTTCGTCCCGCTGATGGGAGCCATTGGTCCCTACTTCAGATGCGCAGGCCCACCTGTACACCGGGCCACAGGAGCACGCCCCCCGCGTCCAGGTTCGACAGACGGCTCAGGTTCGACACGGGCTCGCCGTTGGAGTCATGCAGCACGTTGAGCGTGGGCCCGCCGATGATGGCCAGGTTCCGCGCCACCTGGACCCCCGCCACCAGCCGGAGCTGGTGCAGGAGGCGGTCGCCTTCGAAGGACAGGTTCCAGCCGTAGAGGGTGTTCGTCACCGCGTCCACGTCCAGGAAGAAGCGCTCGGAGATGGGGATGTGCGCGCCGAGCCCCAGGCCCAGCGACCAGTGGCTGGGGCCACGCGCGCCCTCCATGGTGCCCATGCCCAACACGAGCGTCGTGTAGAGGTAGCGGCTGCCCACCTTGATGGCGGTGTTGGCGTAGTTGAAGTCATTACCGAAGGCTTCAACGTGGAATTGGCCGTTGCGCGCGATGCTCACCAGGCCCACCGGAACACCGGACTCCAGCTCCCGCGACACGTTCACGAGCCCGAGCTGGAGGCCGCTCATCCGCCCCGCCACGTTGACGATGCCCACCTGCGCGCCCTTCACATCACCGCCCACATTGACGAGGGACAGCTGCGCGCCCCGGGCCTCCGCCGCCCAGTTCAGGCCCACGGCCACCTGGAGGCCCGTCACCCGGTCCCGCGTATGGTTGAACGCCACCGCGCCCTGCACACCGTCCACGTCCCCCGCCGTCCAGTTGCCGCCCACGGCCAGCTGCGCTCCCGCCAGCGACGTGCCGGACACGTTGGCGCCCACCGCGAGCTGCCCGAGCGAGCCGCTGGACCGCGCCACATTGAGCCCGATCGCTGCCTGGATGCCCTCCGCCTTTCCGTGCGCCCAGTTGCCGCCCACGGCCAGCTGCGTGCCCGACATGTCGCCCCGCACCACGTTGGTGCCCAGGGCCAGCTGCAACCCGTCCACCTTGTCCGTGGCCACGTTCGCGCCCAGGGCCATTGCCACGCCGTCCAGCCGCGCCATGCGGGACACGCCCATGGACACGGAGAGATGGTTGTCCACGGGCTCGCCGGAGTTCATCAGGTCATTCGTCTGGAGGCCGGGGAACAGGCCCACGTTGAAGAAGCGCGAGCGGCGCCCGCTGCCCGCCGCTGCGACTTCCGCCACGCCGACACCGGCGCCCGACGAGAGACTCGCCGGCAGGGATCCACCGCCGCGCATGGCCGTCAGTTCCCCCTGCACCGCGCGGAAGGCGGAGGCCGCCAGCACGGTCCGGCCGCCCTCCCCCAGCTCGAACTCCGCCTGCGAGGTCTGGTCCAGCACCTTGCGCATCACCGAGTAACGGCCCTTCTGCAACCCCAGCTCGGTGGTGCGGCCCGCGTACTTCTTCAGCTCCACCACCAGGCGTCCCTGGGAATCACGGACGTAGAGCCGCCCATCCACCATGTCCCCCAGGACGAGCACCGCGGCGGTGGAGCGCAGGTCCGTCATCACCAGGTCGCCCGTGCCCGCCAGCTCGATGTCATACGCGGGGTGCTGCGCCCCGGCCCGCGTCTCTTCCGTGCGGGCCAGCGTCTCGTGGAAGGCGAACTGGTAGGCCTCGTGCAGCGTCACCCGGCCGTCCCCTGAGACGTCTGCCGCGCCGCGCAGGCCGGACACCAGGTTGTGGGTGAAGAACGAGCCGCCGATGCGGTCGGACTCCTGGGACACCTCATCCTCGGAAGACGACGTGAGGATGGCATGGCCTCGCACCGCGGAGGACGCATCCACCATGAAGGCCGGACGCCGCACGCCGCCCTTCTGGCGGGCCAGCGTGCCGGACGCGCACGAGTCCAGGATGGCGATGCGCACGTCGGCGGGAAGCGACTCCAGCGCCTTGCGCAGCTCGCGGTAGCCGAAGCGGTCCTTCTGGAGGAGCAGCCCCTGCTCGTCGGAGTGGCCCGAATAGTAGATGAGCGCCTCGATGCGCGTTCCCGGCGTGGTCGCCGCCGCCAGCATCGCCTTGAAGCGGACCAGGGCGGACTCCAGCGCCGCGCGGTCTCCCTCCATCAGCAGCAGCTTGTCCTTCGGCTGCACCCCTCCGAGCTCCTCCAGCACGTCGCCGAACGAGCGCGCATCCGAGACGGCGTACCGGAGCCGGGCACGGCCCTCGCCCCCGTCGTTGACGCCCACCAGCAGCGCGAAGCGGCGCACCGACGCCTGCGGCGCCGAGGCCGAGGGAGCCGCGGCGGCCAGGGCGGGCACGAGCAGGAGCGAAAACAGGAGGGACCGCGTCATCACCGCACCTTTTCCAACGTGAAGGACGTCTGGTCCAGGGTATCCGGAAGTGGCAGCGGCAGGGTGCGCGCGTCGGTGGGCCGCCGGGCAAGCGCGCGCGCCGCCTCCAGGACCGACGCCACCTCCAGGGGTGCATCGGACGTCACGAAGAGGAAACGCTCGAAGTCCGGCGCGTCATCGAGCTCGTAGGCATGGGCCAGCGGCACCGCCTCGCCGGGGCCCAGCTCCGTGCTTCCCGACAGCGTCGAGGGATGGTGCAACGTCACGGCGCCGCGCCCATCCACCGACACCACGACACCATGGCGGCTTCCACCCGACACGTAGCTGAGTTGCAGGACGTCACCGCGGCGCGCCCGGGCCTGTTCACCGAGCAACTCCGGCTCGCCCGCGCCCTGCCGGTGGACCCGCAGGCGCGGCCCCCCCTTGATGCGCACGGTGTCCAGCATCACGATGAGCGGCACCGGTGACTCGGACGGCCCCGGCTGCTCCTCCGGCGCGGACATGAAGAGCAGCGCCAGCGAGGCGGCCACGGGGACGCTGAGTGACAGTCCATGCCACCCTTGCGAGTTGCCGCGCCGCGCAGGCTCCGTGCGGCCCTGGGACTCGCGCTCGCGCCGGGCCACCTCGGCGGCGACTTCGGCGGGCGGATGACGCGCCAGCGTCTGGCGGGAGTCCGCTTCCAGCCGGGCCAGCCTCGCGGCGCCACCGGGCTCACGCTCGAGCCGGGCTCGCGCGGCGGACAGCGCCTCTGGCGACAGTTCGCGCAGGATGATTCGCTCCAGAAGCCAGTCAGGGGTGCCAGGGGCCATGCGCAGTGCGTCTCCAGCGCGGCGAAAAGCCCTCGGTTCCCGTGTCCTGCCGCCTCCGGCCTCGCGCGTCTCCTGGAACACCGGCCCCTCAAGAATCTGTCACCCGCCTCGGCTCACAGGGTGAGGACCATCAACTCCTCGTCGAGGAACGTCTCCCCCACCTTCAGCGCGTTGGGCTCCACGCCATAGGTCCGGAACCCCAGCGAACGGTACAGCGCGTGCGCGGGTGCGTTCCCCACCGAGACCGCGAGCAGCAGGCTCTTGAGGCCGCCCATCTTCCGCGCCTCGTCGATGAGCGCGGTCAGCAGCCTCCGGCCCACGCCCCGCGAGCGGACCTCCGGCGCCACGTACATGCCCCACACCACCGCCTTGTGCGCCAGCCGGGCCCGGGACTCGCGCTTCAGCCCCAGCGCGCCCACGAGCTGCCCACCGTCGAAGGCGCCCAGGACACACTGAGACGCCCCCACCAGCCAGCCGCGCACGACCTCCGGGGACAGCGCCGCCTCCTCCTCCACCGAGGCCGCGAAGGACTCCGGGTTGTCCCGCAGCCCCCGCAGCCGCAGCGCCTTGAACGCCTCCGCGTCCTCCGCCACCAGCCTGCGGATGACGAGCTGCGTCGGTCCGGCGCCGTGGCCCTCCGCCTTCAGGAGCGCCGTGTACCCCGCGATGAAGTCCGGGTAACGCGGCGCCCAGCCCAGCGACTTCAGGCGCGCGTTGGAGATGTCGCGGTCACCTCTCACAGTCTCGTTGAGCTGCTCCAGCGGAATACGGGGCGGCATCGGCACGCCCAGGCGCTGGCTGAGCCAGGCCACTGGCTCCTCGGTGGGTGCGGAGCGGTCATCCGCGACGCAGTACAGGGCGCCGGGCTCCCCGCGCGTCAGCACCACGCGAATGGCCTCCACCAGGTCATCGACGTAGATGCGGGAGATGCGTCCGCCGCCCCCTTCGGGCAGCCGGAGCGACCCCGACAGCAGGCGCGTGTGAATGCCGCGCCCAGGCCCGTAGATGCCTGCGATGCGCATCACCATGGCGCCCAGTGGCAGGTAACGCGACTCCGCCTCGATGCGCTCGCGCGACGACGGCGTGGACAGCTCCACCGGGGTGTCCTCGTCCACGTGGCCCCGAGCGCGGCCATAGACGCCGGTGGAGGACAAGTAGACGAGTCGCGCTGGAACCTGGCCGGCCAGCGCCGAGGCGATGCGCGTGTCCAACCCCGCGTCGGGCGGCACCGAGACGACGACGTGAGCCCCCGCCGTGCGCGTCAGCGCGTCTTCCAGGTCGGTGACGCGGGCCCCGGCGCGCTCCAGCTCGGCGCGGCGCGCGGCGTCGCGTGTGGCCGCCAGCACGTCGCGCCCGGCGCGGGCCTCCGCCACGGCGAGCCGCGTGAGCGTGTACCCAGACCCCAGGAGGACGAGAGGAGGCATCATGTCCCCGCGATAGCGAGACCGCGGGGACAGTGCAAGCGACGGTTACGGCTCGCCTACAGCTCCGCGCTCGCGCGCGGGTCGATGATGCCGCACTCCTTGATTTTGTAGAGGAGCGCCTTGTAGCTGATGCGCAGCTTGGTGGCCGCGCGCCGCTTGTTCCACGCCGTGCGTTGAAGCATGGCGAGAATCGCCTCGCGCTCGGCCAGCATCGCCGCCCGCTTGCCGATGTCCTTCAGCGACAGCTCCCCGGTGGGCGCGGGCGGCGGCGGAGGCTGCGGCACGTCGAAGGGATTGACGTAGCGCGGCGCGGGCACCACCGCGTTCGCGGACTCCATCACCATGGGCGCGTGCGCGGGCGGTGCCAGCGGCGCGACGGACGCCAGCCCGAAGGCGGCGCCGCGCGACGGCATCTCCAGCACCTGCACGGCGGGCGGCGGCGTGCGGAAGCCCTCGTCGTGCGCGCGGCCGAAGGGGCCACCGTCGTCACCCGCGTAGGACGTGGGCAGGGACGGCGCGCTCGCGGGAGCGCGGACCGCGGCCCGCAGCTCGTCGAGCACCAGCGTCGGGTCCTTCAGCACGCACAACCGGCGGACCATGTTCTCCAGCTCGCGCACGTTGCCCGGCCAGTCGTAGTCCGCGAAGGCGTGCAGCACCTCCGTGGGCAGCTCGGACACGCCGCTGAGGTAGCCGCGGCCGTACTTCTTGAGGAAGTGGTCCGTCAGCGGAACCACGTCCTCGCGGCGCTCGCGCAGCGCCGGCAGGCGGATGGCCACCACGTTGAGGCGATAGAAGAGGTCCTCGCGGAAGTTCCCCAGCGCGATTTCCTTCTCCAGGTCGCGGTTGGTGGCCACGACGACGCGGCTGTCCACGCGCACGCTCTTCTTGCCACCGACGCGGAAGAACTCCTCGTCCTGGAGCACCTGGAGCAGCTTGGCCTGGAGCCGGATGGCCATTTCGCCAATCTCGTCCAGGAAGATGGTGCCCTGGTCGGCCAGCTCGAACTTGCCGGGCTTCTCGGCGGTGGCGCCGGTGAAGGCGCCGCGCTCATGGCCGAACAGCTCGCTCTCCAGCAGCTCGCCGGGCAGCGCCGCGCAGTTCACCTTGATGAACGGACGGTTGCGCCGCTGGCTGCGCGCGTGAATCTCCCGCGCGATGACCTCCTTGCCCGTGCCGGACTCCCCCAGCAGCAACACGGGGACGTCCGTGTCGGCGATGCGCTCCACCAGCGCACGCGCGCGGCGCATGGCCGGCGAGGTGGAGATGAGGACGCGCTGCTCCTGCGCCGAATCCACCACCGGAATCACCGTGCGCGCGGCCAGGACGGGCGCCACGGCCTGACGCTCCGGCGCCCGCGTCCCCAGGGCCCGGGCCAGCGCGTCCTGGAGCTCGTCGTTGCCGAATGGCTTGGCCAGGTAGTCGCTGGCGCCCATCTTCATCGCCCGAACGGCGTCGTCCGCTCCCGCCAGCGCGCTGAGCACGATGACGGGCGCGCCGCCACCCATGGACTGGTAACGGCGCAGCACTTCCAGGCCGCTCATCTCCGGCATCACCACGTCCAGCAACACCGCGTCGAAGGAGCCCCCTGAGAGCATCTCCAGCGCCTGGGTGCCACTCGCGGCACAGCGCACCTGGTACCCCGCACTTCCGAGCAGCTCGGACAGAAACGTGCGCACCGCCTCTTCGTCATCCACCACCAGCACCGCGATCCGGTCCATCCCCTCGCCTCCACTCGCCCGCTGCATCGAAGTCCTACCCACCCTCAAACCGACAGCCGGGACGTGCTCCCGACCATCCGGCGATACTCACGCGCGCGTCGCATGTCCTGCTGCGCCGCGCTCAACAGCTGCGTGGGCGTGCCCACCGAATCCGGGAAGCTCACCGTTCCCAGCTCCAGTGACGTGCGCACCACCTTCCCCTCCACCTGGAAGCGGGCCGTGTCGAAGCGCGCCGCCACGCGGGATACCACCTCCTGAACCGACTCCGCGGGCGTTCCCGGGAGCATCAGCGCGAATTGACAGTCCCCCACCCGTGCCACCGCGTCCGCGTCGCGCACCGTCTGCCCCAACACCACCGCGCTGTACACCAGCAGACGCTCCGCCATGCCGCGTCCAAACTCCTTGCGAAAGGCCGACCAGCCCCCCACTTCCGCCGCCACCACGGAGAATCCGCCGCCGTAGCGCTCCGCCCGCCGCGCCTCCAGGCTGATGAGCTCCAGCAGGAAGGGCCGGTTGTAGAGCCCCGTCACCGGGTCATGAAGCGCCTGGGCCGTGCCAGCCTCCTCCCCCGCCGCGGCCCGCAGCACCGCGTCCTTCAGCTTCAGTTGCGCGTGAAGCTTCGTCGCCAGCTCCGAGCCACTGCCCGAACGAGGCACCAGGTCCACGCACTGCCCGCGCTCCAGGCAGTACCGCCGGGCCTCGGCGTCCCGCTCATCCACCAGGTAGAGAAGCGGCACCGCGCCATGGCTGAGCTGCCGCAGCCGGCGCGCGACCTGGACGGCCGCGAAGTCAGGCGCCTGCGCGGCCAGCAACACCGCGGCCGGACGGATGACCTCGAAGAGGGGCACCGCCGCGTCGAAGCGCGTCACGGGCACCACCCGGAAACCGGCCTCCGCCAGGAGCAGCCGGGTCTGTTCCAGGTCTGCTGCTCGTGGCTCGACGACGAGCACGGTGGGCGGCTGTCCGGCCTTGCCCACTCGCTTCCTTCGCACACCCACCGTTCCACCTTCCCGCGTGAACTTTTCTCCGCCGCTTTTCGAGGCCCACCCCGGATTTACAGCCTCGAACCCCATCCTGACTTCGCCATCCCCTCGAATTTACTAGAGAAGGGAAGCTGGCTACCCATTCTGGGCAGCGGATTTAGCAATGGTTGTGCCACCTTTGACCTCATGCAGCCGCGCCTCGAACTCCGCGGCGTCCACGCGGTGCTTGAAGGCAGGCACCCCTTCGATGACGACCACGGGGATGTCGTAACGCCAGGCGGTGAAGGCCTCCGCATCCTCCAGGATGGAGATGATCCGCAGCTCGAAGGGGATGCGAGCGCGCACGGACTCCACGACGGCGGCCGCCTTGTCACAGAGAGAGCAATTGGGTTTCGAGTAGATATCGACGCGCATGCGGGGCAGGATGAACGGTTAATGCGTGGCTTGTCTGGCGACTTCTCGACGATGCCTCTCAAGGACCTCGTCGTCTATCTTGGGAACCGGCGAGCGACGGGGTCCCTGAAGGTGGAGCGTGGGGACGTGCGCAAGCAACTCGAACTGCGCGAAGGCCATGTGGTCAGCGCCAGTTCCAACCAGCCGCGCGAGTTCTTCGGTCAGTTCCTCATCAATATGGGGCACCTGACCGAGGACCAGCTGGAGAAGGCGTTTTCGACCCAGGCGCAGACGCGCATCTTCCTGGGGAAGATTTTGGTGATGACGGGGCTGGTGCCGGAAGCCACCGTGCGCGGCACGCTCAGCCACAAGTTCCGGGAGATGATTCTCGACGCCTTCCATTGGGAGGACGGCGACTTCCTCTTCGAGGCGGCGGACACGGCGCCAGAGGTCGCGGGACTGGAAGTCAGCGTGGACCTGCTGGACGTCCACCGCGAGGGCGAGTTCCGGGAGACGGCCTGGCAGGCCATCCACGCCGTCTTCCCCTCCGGCGCGGTCCGCCTCTCGGTGGACGAGCGCAAGCTGCCCGAGCGAAAGCCCGGGAGCATGGACGAGCGCATCGTCCAGCTCATCAAGGAAGGCCTCTCCATCGACGGCATCGCGCTGGCGCTGCACGCCACGGACTTCTTCCTCTACCAGCGGCTGTATGCG
Source organism: Myxococcus sp. AB056 (assembly GCF_006547365.1). NCBI lineage: Bacteria > Pseudomonadati > Myxococcota > Myxococcia > Myxococcales > Myxococcaceae > Myxococcus > Myxococcus sp. AB056. The sequence goes on from NZ_VHLB01000104.1 coordinate 19,345, forward strand.
CTCTACCGCCTGGACGCGGTGAAGGTGTCCGACGAGCCGCCCGAGTCCGAGATGTCCGTGGTGGAGGAGGAGAACGGAGAGCGGGGCATCATCGGCTCGGAGACGTCGGCGGACGAGGTGCTCCAGGCCGCGCAGCTCTTCCTCGACGCGGGCAACACGCGGGACGGCGAGGCGCTGGCCCGGCGGGCGCACGAGATGTCGCCCTCCCCTCGCACGGCGGAGTTCGTCAAGGCGGCCCAGGAGAAGCTCCTGGTGCACCTGCGACGGGAGCTGGCCGACCCGCCCAGGGTCCCCGCGCTTCAGGTCGCGCCCGGGCACCTGAAGACGCTCCAGCTCTCCGCGCCGGAGCGCTACCTGCTGTCACGCATCGATGGACGGCGCGACGTGGCCGCCATCGTCCACGTGTCGCCGCTGCAGGAGCTGGATGCGCTGAAGTTCTTCGCCGGCTTCGTGGACGCGGCGCTGGTGAAGCTGACGCCGCGCTGACGGAAGCGTCAGTGCTTGCCAGCGGCGGAGGCCGGGGCCGTCATCTCCACCGGCGCGGGCACCCGCTCCAAGCCCAGGCGGAGCGCCTCGCGGCCCAGCCAGGTGCCCCGGATGCGCCACTTCGGGTCATTGACGATGATGGCGGCCACGGCGACACGCGGGTTGTCCTTGGGTGCGAAACCCACGAACCACGAGTAGTCGCGGAAGGGCTCGCGGTCCGCCAGTGAGCCCGTCTTGCCCACGGCGTCATCCACGCGGAAGCGACGCTCGCGGAACACGGCGCGCGCGGTGCCGCTGGTGACAGTCTCTTCCAGCATCGCCGTGAGGTCCTTCGCAACCTCCGGCGTGAGGACGGGCTCGCCTTCCACCGGGAGCAGCGGCGCCGGGCCCTCGGGCTCGAAGAGGATGGGGTCCACCCAGCGGCCCTCGTTGGCGGCCACCGCGGCGACGAGCGCGCCGTGCAGCGGGGACAGGTACACGTCTCCGAAACCCGCGCCCGTGTTGGCCAGGCTGAACGTCTCCTCGGGGATGGCGGCGAGCGACACATCCGTCGGCACGGGGAACTCAATCTCACGGTTGAAACGGAAGCGGGCCGCCATGCGGCGCAGCGAGTCCACCGTGAGGTGCTTGTTCGTCAGCTTGGCGAAGATGACGTTGGCGCTCTTGCCCATGGCCAGCGCCAGCGAATAGCAGGAGCTGTCCCGCTCGCTGTCCTGCAGGTGCTTCTCGGAGATGCGCCGCTTGCCGCCGTGGAAGCACTCTTCGGTATCCGGTGTGACGCCGGCCTCCAGCAGCGCGCCGCCGGTGATGACCTTGAAGATGCTGGCCGCGGGGAACACCGCGCGAACCGGCAGCCCTCGCAGCTCCGGCCTCGCCGCCGAGTGCTCCGCCAACGCCAGCACCCGTCCGGTGGCCGGCTCCAGCACCACGGCCGCGCCGTAGGGCGTCTCGTAGTTGCGGAGGATCTGCGTCAGCGACGCTTGCAGCACCGGGTCGATGGTGAGCTGCTTCTTCTTGCCGCCCTTCTCCTTCACCACCAGCTTCCCGCCCTCCAGCGTCGCGCGGCCCATGAGGTCCGCGGACTTGGGAAGCGGCTTCACCGTGGCGATGGGCGGCGCCTTCTCGCGCGAGGGCACGGGCACGGGGGGAACCATCCCCGGCTCCGCGGCGAGCGCCGCCAGTCCGCCGTCCGGCGACTCGCCCCCGAGCACCGCGGCGGCGGAGACGGCGGCGGATCCTGAAGTCCCCGAATCGGGTTGGGCGCCCTGGGACGCCGTGGCGGCCCCGGGCGTCCCCGCGTCCGCCTGGGCGGCCTGCGACTCCGTGCCAGGGGCGGCGGCCACCACCCCACCGTCTTCGGAGACACCGGCGGACGCGGGCTGCTCCGGCTCGGTCGCTCCAATGACGAGGACCAGGGGGAGCAGCGCGGCGGCGGACAGGAGACGGCGGTGGAAGCGCATTGCTACGAGGGGCTCCGAGGGGTGAGCGACGGCTGGATCCTACCGGCTGGGGGCGCGCTGTCCACGGATGCCTCCCTGGTCGCTTCCGTCCCTCGGTGAAATCAGAAACTTGGCGGAGGGGTGTGCAACTCCGCTAGGTTCGCCCACACTTTGGACGGATTGAAAGAAACGGTGGTCATCTGGAGCGCCGAGCTCCGCCGGGCCGTGCGCAGTGGCCGGACGGTGGTGCTGCTCGGCCTCTACAGCATGTTCTCCGCGTTGGTGCTGCTGGTGGTCGGCTGGCTCGCGGGCGAAGTCCGCAGCGCCGTCGCCAAGCAGTTGGAAGGCGCGGGCGCGGATGCGAGCGCCTCCGTGCAGCTCAACGAGGAGATGCGCAAGGGCGTGCTGGGATTCCTCACCAGCAACGACTCCGCGATGATCGAGGCCCTGGCGCAGGTGCCGCTGGAGGTGTTGATCGTCTTCAAGATCACCCTCTTCTTCCTGCCCGCCTACATCGCGCTGATGGGCTTCGATCAGATCAGCGGTGAAGTGGGCCCACGCTCCATGCGCTACCTCACGGTGCGCGCGCGGCGCTCGTCGGTGCTGCTGGGCAAGTTCCTGACGCAGGCGACGCTGCTGCTCGGCCTGGTGCTCATCATCGACCTGGCCATCTTCATCTACGCCCGCGTGGCCAACCCGGACTTCAGCTTCCCCGCCGTGGCGCTCAACCTGCTGAAGTTCTGGCTGGCGGCCATCGTCTTCTCGCTGGCCTACGTGGCCCTCACGACGCTGTGCTCCAGCCTGTTCCGCTCGCCCGCGGTGAGCCTGGTCTTCAACTTCATCCTGCTGTTCGTCTTCTGGCTGATGGACACCATCGGCCGGGCCTCGGGTGACACGGGCAACCTGCGCTTCCTGCGCTACCTGTCGCCGTCGTACTACGCCAGTGACTTGCTGCATCCGGGCCTGGCGCAGTTCGGCGCGAGCGGAGCCGCCTACGCGGTCTTCGCCTTCGTCTTCCTGATGGCGGCCTACGGCATCCTGCGCGCGAGGGACCTGTGAGCGACGTGGCCATTGAACTGTTCGGCGTCTCCAAGCGCTTCGGCCCCAAGGTCGCCGTCAACGGCGTCAGCTTCTCCGTGCCCAAGGGCGCGGTGTACGGGCTCATCGGCCCCAACGGCGCCGGCAAGACGACCACCTTCTCCATGATGTGCGGCTACCTCTACCCGTCCGAGGGCTCGCTCAAGGTCATGGATGTGGACCCCACCACCCCGGGCGCCCTCAAGGGCCGCCTGGGCGCGCTGCCGCAGGACGCGGTGCTGCCGCCCGGCTGGGAAGTGGGCGCGCTGCTGACGTACTGGGCGCGGCTGTCCGCCCTGGCCGAGCCGGAGCGTGAGGCGCGCGAGGCCCTGGACAAGGTGGGCCTCATGGAGGCCTGGAACGTCCAGACGCAGGCGCTCAGCCACGGCATGGCCAAGCGCGCCGCCATGGCCCAGGCCCTCATGGGCAGCCCGCCGTTGGTGCTGCTGGACGAGCCCACCGCCGGGTTGGATCCGCGCATCGCCGCCCAGGTGCGCCAGGTCATCCGCGACATGAAGGGCCGGCAGACGGTGGTGGTCTCCAGCCACAACCTCCAGGAGCTGGAGGAGCTGTGTGACGCGGCCGCCATCCTCGACAAGGGCACGCTCGCCCAGGCGGGGAGCATGAATGAGCTCACCGGCCAGGGCGCCGAGTTCCGCGTCCAGATTGCGCGCGGCAGCGTCATCATCCCGGAGCTCACGGCGATGCCCCACATCACGGACGCGCGCATGGAGAGCGACACCGTGCTGCGCGTGCGCTTCAGCGGCGGCGTGGCGCCCGAAGAGGTCATCAGCCAGGTGGTGCGTCACCTGCTGCAGCACGACGTGCTCATCCTGGGCGTCAGCCGCGGCCAGCGCCTGGAAGATCGCGTCCTGCAGATGCTCTGAAGCAAGGCGTGGGCTGGCGGCAGGCGGCTCAACCCGCCTTGCGCACCCAGCCCACGTAGAGGCGCTCCCGGCGCTCCATGCGGACCAGTGGATTCCCCGTAGCCTCGCACCATGCGGGAAGGTCCGCCTCCAACCCGCGATCCGTGGAGACGAGCTCCACCAGCGTCCCTGGCGCCAGGGCCCGCATGGCCTTGGCGAGCTCCAGGATGGGCATGGGGCACAAGGCCCCCCGAGTGTCGATGCGCACGGCGGCGTCCATGATCGAGACTCTGACGGAATTTTTCCGAAGTCTCCCGAGTTTTGGGGCCCCTGAGGGGGCGCGGCTCCCTGGAAGGCCAGAGCGGCTTGCTTGCGCGTCTGGAATTCCCTCTGTTAAGACCGCCGCCCTCTGCCCTCGTTGAAAACCCGCTCGGGCCCACAATGCCGGCCCCATGGCGAAGGAGCAAGACCCACTCATGAAGCCCAATGTCATCGTGGCCCTGCTGGTCGGCCTGGTGCTCGGGTTCGTTGGCGGCCGCGTCACCACTGGCCCGTCCACGAAGTCCGAAGTCGCCAAGGCTGCACCGAACTCTCCCGCCGCCCCGGCAGCGGGTGGACGCCGTCCGGTGGATCCCACCGTGTTCAAGGTGCCCATCGAGAACTCGCCGACCCACGGTAGCGCCGACGCGCTCGTCACCGTGGTCGAGTTCTCCGACTACGAGTGCCCCTTCTGCAGCCGGGCGAACGTCACCATCGAGAAGCTCCAGGAGCAGTACGGCAAGAAGCTCCGCGTGGTGATGAAGCAGAACCCCCTCTCCTTCCACCCGCGCGCCAAGCCCGCGGCCATCGCCGCGATGGCGGCTGGCGAGCAGGGCAAGTACTGGGAGTACCACGCCAAGCTCTTCGCCAATCAGAAGAAGCTGGATGACGCGTCCCTGGAGCAGTACGCCAAGGAGCTGGGCCTGAACCTGGACAAGTGGAAGGCCGAGCTGAACAACCCCAAGTTCCAGGACATCATCACCCGCGACCAGGCCCTGGCCGGCCAGCTGGGCGCCAGCGGCACCCCGGCCTTCTTCATCAACGGCCGCTTCCTGTCGGGCGCGCAGCCCATCGCCAACTTCCAGGCCCTCATCGACGAGGAGCTGGTCAAGGCGGAGAACCTGGTGAAGAGCGGCGTGCCCGCCTCGCAGGTGTACGCGAAGATCATCGAGAAGGGCGCCGAGCGCGCCGCGCCCAAGGCGCAGCCGCAGCAGCCCGCCGCCAAGGTCCAGAAGGTGGAGATCCCCTCGGACTCGCCCTCCTTCGGCCCGGCCAACGCCAAGGTGACCATCGTCGAGTGGTCTGACTTCGAGTGCCCCTTCTGCAGCCGCGTGGGCCCCACCCTGTCGAAGATCAAGGAGAGCTACGCCAAGGACGTGCGCGTGGTGTTCCGTCACCAGCCGCTGCCCTTCCACCCGAACGCGAAGCTGGCCGCCGAGGCCTCGCACGCCGCGCACGAGCAGGGCAAGTTCTGGGAGTACCACGACAAGCTCTTCGCCAATCAGAAGGCCATGGATCGCGCCTCGCTGGAGAAGTACGCGCAGGAGCTGGGCCTGAACGTCGCCAAGTTCAAGGCCGCCCTGGATTCGGGCAAGTTCAAGGCGAAGGTCGAGGCCGACATGGCCGCCGGCAACGCCCTGGGCGCCAACGGCACCCCGACCTTCTTCATCAACGGCCGTGAGTTCGTCGGCGCGCAGCCCTTCGAGGCCTTCAAGCGCGTCATCGACGAGGAGATTGGCAAGGCGGACAAGCTGCTCGCCGCCGGCACCAAGCCCGAGGAGCTCTACGCCAAGCTGAACGCGGAGAACGTCGCCAACGCCCCGACGGCGCCCGCCGCGGCCCCTGGCGCTCCGGCCGAGCCCCCGGTCCAGAAGGTGGACGTGGGCAACGCCCCGGTGAAGGGCGACAAGAACGCGCCCGTCACCATCGTCGCCTTCTCCGACTTCGAGTGCCCCTTCTGCAGCCGCGTGGTGCCCACGCTGAAGCAGCTGGAGGACCAGTACGGCGGGAAGATCAAGGTCGCCTTCAAGAACCAGCCGCTGCCCTTCCACGCCAACGCCAAGTTGGCCGCCGCCGCCGCGCTGGCCGCGAACGAGCAGGGCAAGTTCTGGGAGTACCACGACAAGCTCTTCGCCAATCAGCGCGCGCTGGACCGCGCCTCGCTGGAGAAGTACGCGCAGGAGCTGGGCCTGAACGTGGACAAGTTCAAGGCCGCGCTGGACCAGGGCAAGTTCAACGCGCAGATCGAGGCCGACATGGCGCAGGCGTCCAGCGTGGGCGCCTCCGGCACCCCGACGTTCTTCATCAACGGCCGCACGCTCGTGGGCGCCCAGCCCGTGGACGCGTTCAAGCGCGTCATCGACGAGGAGCTGAAGAAGCTCGGCGGCGCGGTGGCCGACTCGAAGTAGTTCCCGCCGGGGCCCTGGGGCCCTGACGCGACAAAGGCCGTCGGACTCCTCTGAGTCCGGCGGCCTTCGTCTTTTCAGCCCTTGCTTCAGGAGACGGCGATGGCGTCAATCTCCACCTTGGAGCCACGCGGCAGCGCGGACACCTGCACGGTGGCGCGGGCCGGCGGCGCGCCGGTGAAGTAGCGGCCATAGACTTCGTTCACCCGGGCGAAGTCGCCCAAGTCGGTGAGGAAGATGGTGCAGCGCACGACGTGGGAGAAGTCCAGCCCGCTGGCGGAGAGCACGGCCTTCAGATTCTCCATCACCCGCTCCGCCTGCGCGACGACGTCGCCCTGCACCATCTCCATGGTGGCGGGGTCGAGCGGAATCTGGCCGGAGAGGAAGGTCATCTTCCCGGCGTCCACCTGCACCGCCTGGGAATACGGGCCAATGGCCTTGGGGGCCTGGTCGGAGTGGATTGCCTTGCGAGCCATGCGGCGCACCTCGGGGTGAGAGCGGCCCGAATCGGGCCGCCGGGGTTTCCGGGCGCTCTACCACGAAAGGCGAAGGCGGTTAGATGCGCTCGACCGAGTAGACGCCCTGGAGCCGCTCGATGGTTCGCATCAGGTCGGTGAGCTGCTTGAGGTCGGAGATGATGACCTCGAAAGTGTTCACCGCCCGGTCATCTCCGGTGGCCCGGCAGTTGGCCTGGGAGATGTTGACGCCCTTCTTGGAGAAGGTGTTGGTGATGTCCGCCAGCAGGCCCGGCCGGTCCGCCGTGAGGACGCGCAGGGTGACGGGGCGCTTGAAGTCGCCCCGGACATCCCACGACACGTCCACCCGCCGCTCGGGGTCCGTGGCCAGTGCCTTTTCACAGCCGACCGTGTGAACCGTGACGCCCCGCCCCCGGGTGATGAAGCCGGCGATGGGGTCTCCGGGGACGGGGTTGCAACACCGCCCGAAGCGCACGAGGACATCGTCCACGCCGCCAATCTGCACGCCGCTGCGGTTGCTGCGGCCCACCAGCCGCTTCGCCAGGTCGGTGACCCGGGACAGGCCCGGCAGCACCGAGTTGCCGGTTCCACCAGAGGTTGTCGCGGCGGGGTTGGCGTCCGAGCGCCCCCCGGCCTCCGCGGCGTTGAGCTTCTCCTGGGGGACGAGCCGGTGCGACAACTGCTGCGGCGTCACCTTGCCGTAGCCAATGGCCACCAGCATGTCGTCTTCCACGCGGAAGCCCAGGTCCACGGCGGCCTTCTTCATCTCGCCGGACTTGACCAACCGGTTGAAGTTGAGCTGGAAGCGCTTGAGCTCGCGGTCCGCCAGCTCACGTCCCAATTGGAGGCTCTTCTCGCGCTGCTGCTGCTTGATGAAGCCGCGGATGCGCTGCTGCGCCCGGCTCGTCTTGACGAAGGTGAGCCAGTCCTTGGACGGGTGCTGCTGGGGGCTGGTGAGCACCTCCACCGTGTCCCCGTTCTTCATCTTGTAGCGGAGCGGGACGATCTTCCCGTTCACCTTGGCGCCCACGCACCGGTTGCCCACGTCCGAATGGATGGCGTAGGCGAAGTCCACCGGCGTGGCGCCGCGAGGCAGCGAACGCACGTCGCCCTTGGGCGTGAAGACGAAGACCTCATCGGTGAAGAGGTCCACCTTCACCGTCTCCAGGAACTCCTTCGGGTCCTTCAGGTCCTGCTGCCACTCCATCAGCTGCCGCAGCCAGGCGAACTTCTCGTCATCCTTGGAGATGACGGCCTTGCCCTCCTTGTACTTCCAGTGCGCGGCGATGCCTTCCTCGGCGATCTTGTGCATCTCCGAGGTGCGGATCTGCACCTCCACGCGCTCGCTGAGCGGACCGATGATGGTCGTGTGCAGCGACTGGTACATGTTGGGCTTCGGAATCGCGATGAAGTCCTTGAAGCGCCCCGGCACCGGCTTCCACATCTCGTGCACGAGCCCCAGCGCCTCGTAACAGGAGGGCGCGGTGGGCGCGATGATGCGAAAGGCGATGATGTCGTGGATCTGATCGAAGTCGATGCCCTGTGACTTGATCTTCTTGTAGATGCTGTAGACGTGCTTGAAGCGGCCGCTCACCTCGCCCTTCAGCCCGCGCTCGGCCAGCTTGGAGCGGATGAGGTCGCACGTGTCCTCGATGTACTTCTCCCGCTCCTTCTTGCGCTTGTTCAGCTTCGCCTGGAGCGCGAAGAACTCCTGCGGTTTGACGTAGCGGAAGCTCAGGTCCTCCAGCTCCGTCTTGATCCACGAGATGCCCAGCCGGTTGGCCAGCGGCGCGTAGATGTCCAGCGTCTCCTGCGCGATGCGGGCCTGCTTCTCCTCCGACATGTGATCCAACGTCCGCATGTTGTGCGTGCGGTCCGCCAGCTTCACCAGGATGACGCGGATGTCCTGCGCCATCGCGATGATCATCTTCCGGAAGTTCTCCGCCTGCTTCTCCTCCTGCGACAGGCTGGCGGATGCGGAGAACTTGGACAGCTTGGTGACGCCGTCTACCAGGTGGGCCACTTCCGAACCGAAGAGCTCCGTCAGCTCCTCCTCGGTGGCCAGCGTGTCCTCAATGGTGTCGTGAAGGAGTCCGGTGACGATGGACGCCTCGTCCAGCTTGAGCTCGCCCAGGATGCCGGCGACCTCGAGCGGATGGACGAGGTAGGGCTCGCCTGACTTCCGGAGTTGACCCTGGTGGACCTTGGCCGAATAGACGTAGGCCTTCTTGATGATGTCCAGGTCGGGGTCGGGGTGGTACTGGGAAACCCGTTGGAGGATGTCGTTCAGGCGAATCATCGAATGAGGAGCAATCGTAACTTTGCACCAACGGAGGGGCAACGTTGCCCCACACCTGGACGTCACCTCCCTCTGGGACACCCCAGTTGGTGCGTTCGCTTTCGTTGACCCGGTGTTTTACGGCCCCGTAGATTCGCCTCCGCACATGTCACAGCTCCTGCTGTCCTCCCTCGCCGTGGTCTGCCCGAACTGTGACGGGTACAACTCGCCTCGCTCGGCTGCATGTGTGCTCTGCGGCCAGGCGCTGGGCGAGCCCGCTGCCGCGCCCCGCCCCGCCGCCACGAAGCCACCCCTCGCCGGCCC